>JAGYOT010000252.1 GCA_018399455.1 Desulfobacterales bacterium | reverse complement strand
AAGCCCGCTACAAAGCCATTACCGCCCAGATGGACCGGCTTAAAGCAGAGATCGCCGAAGCCCGTGAATCTCTTGCTGATGCGCGCATAAAGGCTCCATTTACAGGCTTTATCGGGGAACGTCATGTGGATGCGGGCGAATGGGTCAGCGCCGGAACCGAACTGGCCCGTATGGTCCGGATTGATCGCCTGAAAACCGCCTTTACCATACCGGAAAAATATGCAGCGGAGGCGAAAACCGGGCTAAAAGTCCTGGTGCGCTCGCCTGCGATGCCCGATAAACCGATCAACGGCTTTGTCTACTTTGTAAGCCCTTTCATCCGCCAGGATACCCGCAGCCTCCTGGTCAAGGCCTATATTGACAATTCGGAAAGGGCCCTTTTGCCGGGTGGATTCGCCTCTGTAGACCTGGTTCTTGAGCTGTTAGAAGGCCGTCCCGTTATCCCGGAGGAAGCCCTGATCCCCACCCGTACCGGTTATATAGTGTTTGTGATCACCGACGGACAGAAGGCCGAAGGGAGATCCATTGAGATCGGGGTCCGAAAACCGGGCATCGTGGAAATCACCAGGGGCCTGAAACCGGGTGAAACCATTATTCAGGCCGGGCATATTTCGGTTAAAGAAGGCGATACCGTTTGTGCAAAAAAACAGAATTAAGGCGCCTTTTTCCGGGGCAGAGCAGGACAGATTTCACATCCCTCCCCTTTGAACGGGAGCATGAGTCTAAACGAAACGGGCGACGATTGGAATAGTTTGTTATGATTTGGAATTTCTGCATCAGGCGGCCGGTCCTGACCACTGTCATGTTTCTGGCAATATTTATTTTCGGCGTCTTCGGCTACACCCAGATGCCGCTCCGGGAATTCCCGGATGTCGATTTCCCTATTGTCAACGTCTCTGTAGTACTGCCGGGCGCAGATCCTGAAGTCATCGAGACCGAAGTCATCGAGCCCCTGGAAGAAGAGATCAACACCATCGAGGGAATCAAAGAAATCACCGCCACCGCCCGGGAACAGGTCGGTGTGGTCACAGTGGAGTTTGAGCTGTACCGCGATGTGGACTTTGCGGCTCAGGACGTTCGCGACCGGGTTACCCGGGCCCGGCCCGATATGGCAGATGAGATCGAAGAACCCATCATCCGGAAGGTGGACCCGGACGCCCAGGCGGTGATGTGGATCGCCCTGCTCGGAGACAAACGCTGGGATACCGTGCGCCTGACCGATTATGCAGATCAGGTCTTGAAAGACCAGCTGGAGCGGCTTCCCGGAGTCGGACAAATCCAGATCGGGGGAGAGCGTATGTATGCGGTGCGCATCAAACTGGACCCGGACAGGCTCGCTGCTTACAATTTGACCGTTCAGGACGTGGTGCACAAGCTTCAGGCGGAAAACGTAGACATCCCCTCCGGCCGGATTGAGAGCCGGGAGCGCGAGTTTCTGATTAAAACCGAAGGCCAGTTCGCCTCGGCCGGGCCGTTTAATGAAATTATTATCGCTTACCGAAACGGCGCTCCCGTGAGATTAAAAGACCTTGGCCAGGCTGTGGACGGGGTTGAGAATGACCGTAACGTTGCCCGTTTTAACCGGCGTCCATCGGTCGGCTTAGGCGTTGTCCAGCAGTCGGATGCCAATATGGTGGAGGTGGTCGAACGGGCCCAGGCCGAAATTCTCGAACTTTCAAAAGACTTCCCCCCGGGGCTCGAATATGCGGTAGCATCCGACGACTCCGTTTATGTCAAAGAAAGCATCAACGACCTCACCACCACAATATTCATGGCCACCGCGCTTGTGGCCCTGGTCATCCTTTTTTTCCTGGGATCTTTCCGGGGAACGGTTATATCGGCAATAGCCATTCCCACCTCGCTTCTGACAGGCATGGCAATGATCCATTATGCCGGTTTCTCCCTGAACAATCTGTCGCTGCTGGCCTTCATCCTGGTGGTGGGCCTGGTTGTGGACGACGCCATCGTTGTGCTGGAGAGCTGCTATCGGCATATGGAATACGGTGCCGAGGCTAAACCTGCCGCCCGAACCGGGACCACGGAAATCGCCTTTGCCGCCATTGCCAACACATTGGCCTTGATTGCCGTTTTTGTCCCGGTGGCGTTTATGCCGGGAATGATCGGCCGGTTTTTCTTTGAATTCGGCATGACGGTCTCTTTTACGGTGGTCGCTTCAACCTTTACGGCACTGACCCTTACCCCTATGCTCTGCTCGCGTTATCTCAAAGTATCCGAACACAGCCAGGGAAACTCTCTGTATCGCGCCATCGAATGGGTGTTCAAAAAATTGGAGGCACTCTACCGCGTTATATTGAATGTTGCCATGCGATATCGCTGGCTGACCATAGGAATTGCGGTTTGCGCCTTTGCAGCGGGAGTTTTCTTTTTAAGGGGACTGGACTCGGAGTTTGTCCCGACAATCGACCGAAGCAAATTCATGATCTCCTATGAAACCGTGGAAGGTGCAACCATCTCCAATACCGACAAATACGGCAGCCGGATCGAAAATATCCTGGCGGGAATCGATGAAATCCGCTCTTATTTTATGGCCATCGGCATGGCGCGCACCGGTCCCGGCAAAGTCAATGAAGGCATCTTTTTCGTTCGCATGGTGGATCGCTCCGAGCGGGAGCGCCATCAGGTGACGGTCATGCAGGAGATCAGGGGAAAAATTGCCCAAATCCCCGGAGTGCGCGGCTACGTCGTGGAACTTCAGGGCCCCGGCGGCGGAGGAGAAGCCCCGCTCCAGGTGGTGCTTAAGAATCCGGATATCGACGAACTGGCTGCCCAGCAGGAGACCGTTATGCACTGGATGCGCAGCCAGCCAGAATTCGTAGGGGTACGCTCCAATATGAAGCTTGACAAACCGGAGGTCCAGGTTCATGTAAACCGGGAAAAAGCACAGGAAATGGGAATCACGGTAGTTGAAATCTCCAATACGCTTCGCTATATTTTCGGGGAGCCGGACATAACAGAGATAGACCGGAAAAGCGAACGCTACGAAGTGATACCGGAGATTGATAGCAGCGAGAATGTCCCGGACGTCATCTATCGTCTCTATGCCCGAAACAACGCCGGGGACCTGGTCTCGCTCGAGAATGTGGTGGAACTCAAAGAAGAGATAGGGCCCAGCGAAATCCACCATTTCAACAGGGGCCGCGCCCTGACCATCAGCTCCCAGCTCCCGCCGGGCGTCGCCCTGGGACCTGCGCTTGACAAGCTCCAAAATTTTATGGACAACGAACTCCCTGCCGATTTCAGCACGGATATCACAGGCGAGAGCCAGGACTTCCAGGAATCCTTCTTCTACCTGACGATGGCGCTGGTATTTGCCGTAATCTTCATCTTCTTGATCATGGCCGGCCAGTTCGAGTCCTTTCTGCACCCCCTGACCATCCTGATATCTCTGCCCTTGGCCGGTATCGGTGCCTTCGGGGCCTTGTACGTCCTGGACATGAACATCAGCATCTTTTCTTTTATCGGCATTATCATGCTGCTGGGTCTGGTGACCAAAAACGCAATCCTGCTGGTCGATTACGCCAATGTTTTGGTGGCACGCGGCAATACCGTTCTGGAAGCCGCCCTGGAGGCGGGAGCAGTGCGGTTCAGACCGGTTTTGATGACAGCGATTTCAACAATCCTGGGAATGATGCCCATCGCTTTGGGCTACGGAGCCGGCGGCGAGGCCCGAATGCCCATGGGGGTCTGCATTTGCGCCGGCATGTTTGCCGCTACGGCGCTTACCCTTCTGGTGATTCCCGTGGTATACACCCTTTTTGATGCTCTGCAACGGAAAATTCTGGCGCACCGGATCGTGAGTGGATTAATTGCCCTGATTCTCGCTGCTATCGCAGGGGCTCTTTATCTGCTATAAAAAAGGGGCCGGATGATCGATCGAACTTTAGACATCGTATAGAGAAGGCCGGAGTCTTTATGAAATTCATGCATATTACCGTCCATTTTGAATATTCCGATGCCATTGAAGCCATACTTGATGACCATGACATCCGGGATTATGCCCGCTATGCCATGAGAGAAGGCAAGGACAGGGACGGGAAACATTACGGCAGTCAGGTTTTTCCCGGGAATACAACGATTTATCAGGCCCAGGTACCGGATGAAAAGGTGGAGGCGGTATTCCGGGACTTACAGGCTTTCCGGCAGGCCAAGCAGGCCCACC
>JAGYOT010000251.1 GCA_018399455.1 Desulfobacterales bacterium | reverse complement strand
TGGACAGCCCTCCCACTACAGTGGCTTCCGAGACCAATATTCTGGCCCAAAACCTTGACGGTGTGGTCCTGGTCATTCGCCACGGCGTGGCCAAGAAAGAGCACGCAAAAAAGTTTGTGGAGCTTCTGGGGCCTGAAAAGATTACAGGGATTGTATACAATGCCTACCCGCAGACTGTGTTGGGGGAACTCCTGGATAAAAAAACGGGATACGCCTATAACTACTACTACTGATCGGACAGCATATGAACTTTCATTTTCTACATTCTTATCTTCTGACTTCTGACTCCTGGCTTCTGACTTCTGAATCCTGGCCTCTGACTTCTGACTCCTGGCTCCTGACTTCTGACTCCTGGCCTATGCGACTGTTTTCAGACAATACTCATTAAATTTTCAGCGGCGTCAATTATGCCCTATATCTTGAAAAAATATTATCCGCTTAGAAACCTGGTATTTGTTTTTGGCGAAGGCCTTCTCATTTTCCTTGTTATTAACACGGTCTTTGTTTCGTGGATCGGGTGGACGGCATACAAGGAGTTCCTGCTTCTTTTTGTGTTACGGGCGCTTGTCATTACTTTCATCTTTCAGCTCTGCTTTTATTTTTTTGATCTTTATGAACTCTTGGTGATTCCCCGCTTTGCCGATCATCTGTTGACGCTGCTTCAGACCTTTGGTTTCGGCTGTATTGTTCTGGCCTTTATTTATTACATATTTCCCTGGTTGAATATTTCCGACCATGTGTTCTGGACAGGATTGGCGGCGGTTGGTTTGATCATTGTTTCCTGGCGGCTCATGTATATCTGGGTTCTGGCGAATCGGCTGTTTACGCAGCCTATCGCCCTGGTCGGCACCGGCAAATCTGCGGCGCAGATCTCGAAGGCGATAAGAAGCAAGCATGATTCCGGGTTTAAGATTGTCGCCTATGTAAAAGGGCGGAACTCGGAAACTGAAGTAAACAGCCGCTCTATTCCAATTCTTTCGGGGATTGCCGAATTGCGGACCTTGTGTGAAAACCGGGCAATTGAAAAAATTATCCTGGCCCTGGATGAAAAGCGCGGTATGCTGCCGATGCATGAATTGATCGAGTACAAGTTTATGGGCATTGAGATAACAGACGCCGTCGGATTCTATGAAGAGCTGACGGGAAAGATTATGGTGGAAAACCTGAATCCCTCCTGGCTGCTCTTTTCGGAAGGCTTTTACGTGGGACGGTTTCAGCGGGTGAAGAAACGAACTCTTGATCTGCTCGTTGCGTTGAGTATTTTTATCCTTACCCTGCCCGTTTTTATTTTGAGCGCCCTGATTATCAAGCTTGAATCCCCGGGCGGCGTTTTCTATATCCAGGAGCGCGTCGGCAAACACGGCAGGCCGTTTAAGGTTTTTAAATTCCGCTCCATGCGGGAAGATGCGGAAAAAGACGGTCCGGTTTGGGCGGCGGCCGATGACGAACGGGTCACCCGATTCGGCCGGTTTATCCGCAAGGTGCGGATTGACGAACTCCCCCAGCTCTTAAATGTGCTTGAAGGAACCATGAGCTTTGTCGGCCCGAGACCGGAGCGGGCTGTTTTTGTGGACCAGCTGGTCCAACGGATTCCCTATTATAACATTCGCCATATGGTAAAACCCGGCATTACCGGATGGGCCCAGATTTACTATCCTTACGGGGCCTCCGAAGAAGATGCGCTGCACAAACTGGAGTATGACCTCTATTATATAAAGAATCTGTCCATTGCGATGGACTTGTCCACGATTTTTCAAACCATCAAGGTGATACTTTTTCAGAAAGGCGCCAGATAATGGCTTTTCATCAACCGGGGAAGGGTTTTTCAGGTGGTGTCCCCGGCGACGGCATTGGCACCCTTCCGGGGACAGATTTTAATCTGTCCCCCCTCCGGGTTTTCCCCGGCACAGCCTTTAATCTGCCCGGGGCAGAGACAACGTCACTGGAGAGATATCCATGAAAAAAGCGCTTGATAAAAGCAACGAGCAGGAAATTAGCCGGCTGGCGCAAAACAGCAAGGTTTTGTTTGACTTGCTGCCCGATATGCTCTTTATCGTAAAAGATGATTTTGTCATCGAGCGTATGAATCAGGCAGCGATAAACCGGCTGGGCGACCAGGAGGGCCGCAAATGCCATGAAGTCCTTGCCGGTTTGGACAGCCCTTGCCAAAAAACCGTCTGCCCTTTCGAATGCCGGGAGTTTCAGCCGAAGTATGGACAGGTGCTGGAGAGAAAGCTAAGGGATGATTTTTACGCGGAGTACAGCTTTGTCCCGTTTGAAGGATATCGCGAGGATAATCTCATCCTTCTGGTTGTAAGGGATATTACCCAAAAAAAAAGGCATGAGCTGGAGTTGGAAAAATACAGCAAAAATATTGAAAACGTGCTCAGGGAAAAAATAGCGATATTAAATGAAAGCGAGCGGAAACGGCAGCAGCTTTACAAGGAGGTCAACCATCTCAAAAAGGAGACGGACCGGCTTGCCGGCCATGAAAAAATGATCGGGGAGAGCAAACCGATCAAGGCTCTCCGGGAGATGGTGTATCAGGTGGCGGCATCGAGTGCGACGGTTTTAATTACCGGCGAGTCCGGTACAGGCAAGGAGCTGGTGGCGGACTTGATCCACAAGCACAGCAACCGGGCAGACAAGCAGTATCTCAAGTTTAACTGCTCGGCTGTGGCGGAAAGCCTTCTTGAAAGCGATCTGTTCGGTTATGAAAAGGGGGCGTTTACGGGAGCCGCGGCAAGCCACAAGGGCAAGTTTGAGGAGGCGGATGGCGGCACTATTTTTCTTGATGAAATCGGCGATATCAGCCCTAAAATGCAGTCTTCCCTGCTGCGTGTGCTGCAGGAGGGAGAGATTTTCAGGGTTGGCTCTAATATTCCGGTTTCCGTGGATGTACGGATCATAGCAGCTACGAATACCGATTTGGAAAAAGCGGTCAGGGCGGGAAAATTCCGGGAGGACCTTTATTACCGCTTAAATGTCATCAACCTCCGGCAGGTCCCCCTGCGGGAGCGCAAGGATGATATTGTGCTGCTGGCTACGAATTTTTTGTTGAAATTCAGAGAACGGTTTAACAAGGAGGTTACCTTTCTTCCCAACAGTGTGGTGGAAAAACTGCTGGCCTATGACTGGCCCGGCAACGTCCGGGAGCTGGAAAATACGATCCAGCGGGCTGTTCTGCTTTCCAGGGACGGCATGATTTCGCCCTCTGATTTGGGCATTAACCCGGAATCCGATGAAGATCGGGATGAACCGGTCTCTGAACGGTCCATGAAAAAGTTTGTCAGCCGACCCTTAAAGGAAAGCGTCTCGCTTTTTGAAGCCGAGATTATTGCGCATGCCCTGGAAAAACATGAGGGCAGAATTGATGATCTCTGCCAGAGTCTCAGCATGCCGAAGACCACCCTTTATGAAAAAATGAAGCGCTACGGCATATCCCCGAAAAAATATAAAAACAACAAATAGGGGAGTTGGCCTGATATTTGCTGGTTAAAAAACGGGGATCATAGATGAAAAACGGATTATGTGAGGATCGGGTTTGGACCCTGAAGAAACATCCCAATTCTAAAAGATGATGGAATTCCGGTATGCAAAAGGAAGAAGAGAAGAGCGTTTCTGGTTGTCCGTATTTTAACCAAAAAATGAAGTCATGCGGCCTTAGTGCCGATGGCATTTACCTCCCGCCGCAGGTTCATGTGTTAACTCATTGCCTGACACTGAAATATAAGGATTGCTCCATCTATACACGCTTTATCCCGATGGAAAGCGAAGGTCATCCTTTATCGGAAGAGGCGGAAGCCAACCGGCGACGGTTTAAACGCATTCCTGAACAGCGGCGGGTGCTGATCCGTACCTGCAGTCCGGAGGGGCTTGCGGTTGGAGATTTTGCTGAAATGGCATCCACAATGGATTACAGTCCAAAAGGGATGCGGATCATAATCAACAAAAATATTCCGCCGGAAAGTCTTCTGCTTTTTGATTTTGATACGGATTTTCTCATTCCCCGCCTTCAGGGGTTTGCCCGCTTGTGCTGGCACCGGAAATGCCAGGATGACCCCCACGGCATTGAAGCCGGCTTGGTCTTTAAGGATGAGTTCAGCCAGAAAGCCATTATGCTTGCGATGTCTGACCCGGAAAATTGATGGCAAAGCAAAAAGTCCAATATCTGCGTTGCGCTGCATCCC
>JAGYOT010000250.1 GCA_018399455.1 Desulfobacterales bacterium | reverse complement strand
TTTATCAGATTACGGGCAGATCAATCCAGGTTTTTTTCTCCCCGAGCGCATCGGCCCAACCGCCGCTCCAGGTTTCAGGTTTACGGACGAGCCGTTCCACGCTCCGCGCCCCCGCCTCCGGTTCACGGCTACCATCCATGGTCCACACCTCCATTAGTCCATCCAGATCAACACGGCCGATACAGCCGGCCCCGCTTTGGGCGGCGTCGAGCAGAATATTCAAAGACCGGATGAAGACCTGTTCCGCCTCTGCTTCCAGAAATGCCTTGCTGATATCGTTTCGGACCTGGAGGGTCAGCGCATGCCGGTCCCGCTCGATCTCGGCATGCTTGCGCAGGGTGATATCGTGGAAGACTTCGAACTTGGAGATGCTCCCGTCCTCGTTGAAAAAGGGCGTATCAAAAAGCTCGTAATAGCGCTCATTTTTTGGGCTATACCACTCCCACCGGACCGAATGGCCGTCCTGCACTTGTTTTGCAGGGCACGACGGGCAGGGCGAACTCCTGCCATGGAAGTATTCATAACATTTTTTTCCGTCAAGCGGACCGAATGCCGCCAGCAGCACCGGATTGATATACTGGATATCAAAGCTTTCGCTTGCAATGTAGATACCGCTCGGAAAGGTGTCCAGAATGCGGTTAAGCCGGGCCTTTTCCGCTGTCAGGCGCTGCTCTAATCTGATTTTTTCCGTAATGTCAGCCAGGTTGACGATTCCGCCGATCACCCGGCCCTCGCCGACCACCAGGGAAACGGCGCTTAAAAGCAGGTATTTGCCTTGAGCCCCGTCGCCCTCGAGAAAGGCTTCGCGGGAATGATAGGCCGTGCCGGAAATGACCGATTCCACGGTGAAAGTTTCAAACTGCGGAATTTGTTCGCTCTGCGCCGGAGGATCGGTCCGCACATGAATATGGAAAATATCGTTGAAATGCCTGTTCAGGGCGCTGCCGTCCACCAGTTCCTGGGCCGCCCGGCTGGCCCGGATGACTTTGCCGCGGCTGTCGCAGACGATGATGGCATCGGCAGACTGATCGATAATCGCCCGATTTAAGCGCTCCTCTGCAAGCACCCGTTCATGACGCTTGTGATCCCTGAGGTCGGTGACCGCCATGCAGACGACCGAAATGCCCTCCATCTCAATCGGGCTGAGTGAAAGATGAGCCGGCCGTATGCCGCTTTCCGCTCTGAGACCTATCTCGCCCGCGGCATGCCCATGGCTTCCCTGCCGGAACATGCCCATGAAAGCCGTCAAATCATCGGCCGCAACAAGCTTCTCAAAATTACGCCCCACAATCCGCTCAAGCGGTATTTCCAAAATACGTTCCATGAACTGGTTGGCATACAGAATGGTTCCCTCCGTGTCCATGGTAAGCGCCCCCTCCTGCATCTTTTCGATAAGCAGTCGGTAGCTGCGGTCCACGCCCTGAAGGGAAAAAATCTGCTCGCCCTGAGGGCCGTCCACGATCAGGGCGTCCACCTCGCCGCTGCGAATCGAGTCCAGGGTTTCCCTGGCCTCCTGCAGGCGCAGGCGCAGATCCTCGTTTTCCCGGGCCAGCTCCCTGATGCGCTCGTCCCTTTCGGTCATTTACCGTCGTCCTGATCCTTTTCTATCAGGTCCAGACCCACCAGCACCCGCTCCTTGTCTGACAGGTTACCGATAACCCGCCTAAGCGGCGGGGGCAGCTCCTTGATAAGGGTGGGCAGGGCAAGCACCTGGTCTTTTTTGGCCAGGTGCGGCTTTTGATAGGTATCGATGATCTCCAGCTCAAACCGGTCCTTCAGGTGCTCTTCACAGATCCGCCGGATGTTGGATATGGCCTCCATCGACCGGGCGGTAGTGCCGCTGACATACAGGCGCAGCAGGTAAAGCCCCGACCCTCGCCCGGCCAGGGCGGCTTCAAAATCCTTGAATGAATCTTTAGGCTTATCCGCCATTGCGAAATCCTTTTCTAGGCCCCTTTTTTCCTGAGGTCGAGTCCCACCAGGACCCGATCCGTATCTTTCAAAGAGCCGATGATCTTTTTAACCGGCGGCGGCAGCTTGCGCACAAGCGTCGGAACGGCCACAATCTGGTCGCCTTGTGCCAGTTCGGGATTCTCCAGCAGATCAATCACCTCAATGGTATAGCGACCCTTAAGCTCGGTTTCGCAAATTTTTTTCAGGTTGGCAAACGCCTTCAGGCAGTTGCTGGTCTGCCCGGCCACATAGAGCCGAAGCGACCACACCTCCTCCATGTCCTGGCTTTTGTCCTCTTCGGATACCCCGGTTTCTTTTTCAACGGGCATCTGGCCCCTCCTTACAGTCTATTCCCGGCCCTTCATCCGGGCGATTTTTTCCCGGTTCCGGGCCAGGACCGCCTTGCTTGCCTCGGCCTCGGCAATGGCATGCTCGATTTGCTCACTTTCCGAGACAAAGGCATCTCGCAGCTCCTGGATGCGGTTCTGCATGGCATTTTCCTTGCGCTCAAGATCCCGGCGCAGTTTTCCGATCCTCTGCCTGTGGGCCTCGGCATCTGCGGCATCCCGGCTTTCCCTGGCCACCCGTGCGGTTCCGGTCAAAAGCCCGTCCGTGCCCACGTAGACATCGATTAGCTCAAGGCCCCGGCTTGAAATAATAAACTCCCGGATCTGATTTGAATGCTCCATACCTCGGGATTTCAGGACGTACATGCCACGGTTGCGCTCGCCGTTGTGTTCGATGTCGCGCAGCAGGATCCAGGTATCCATCAGCGAGGAGATGGCCACTTCCGTGGCCTCTTTTGCATTGCCGGCATGGGTGAGGTCCGTGAACAGGGCGGTGACCCCCTGCATTTTCATGTAGTCGATCAGGCGGGTGAGCATCTCCTTTACTGCTTTGTCGTCTGCCACGCTGCTTAAGTTGGATATGGGATCCATCACCACCACTTCCGGCTGAAAATCCTTGATCAGCTGCACCATTTTGGACAGGTGGATCTCCAGGCCGAACGAAGTGGCCCGGACCGCCTTGAATTTCAAAAGGCCGTCATTGACCGGGCGCTCCAGTTCAATCCCGATACTTGCCATGTTGCGGATAATCTGACGCGGGGCCTCCTCGAAGGAGAAATACAGGGCGCGCTCGCCGCGCCTGCACGCAGAGGCGACAAAACAGGCCCCAAGGCTGGATTTGCCGGTGCCGGCTGTACCGGAGACCAGGATACTCGAGCCGCGGAAGTAGCCCTCCCCGCCCAACATGGCGTTAAGGCGCTCAATACCGGTGGGAATCCGCTCGCTGGAAACCGGGTAATCCATATCCAGGGCGGTGATCGGAAAGACCGAAAAGCCTTTTTCCGTTATTAAAAACGGGTATTCATTAGTGCCATGGACGGTTCCCCGGTACTTGATCACCTGGATGCGGCGAGTCGCCACCTGCTTCTGCAGGCGGTGGTCCAAAAAGATCACGCAGTCGGATATATACTCCTCCAGACCGTGCCGGGTAAAATTGCTGTCGCCTTTTTCGCCGGTAATCACCGCTGTCAGCCCCTTGTCCTTCATCCAACGGAAGAGCCGACGGATTTCAGCCCTCAACAAGCCTTCATCGGAGAATCCAGCAAAGAGGGCCTCAATGGTGTCAACGGCAATCCGCTTGGCATTAACGGCCCTTATGGCGCTTTCAATCCGGATAAACAGCCCGTCCAGGTTGAAGTCCCCGGTCTCCTGGATCTCGCTTTTTTCGATGTGCACGTGATCCAGATAAATCTTTTGCGCTTCGGCCAGGGCATTGAGATCCCACCCGATGGAGGCCACATTGGCGGCAAGTTCGTTTTCGGTTTCTTCGAAGGCGATAAACACGCCCGGCTCATGAAAGCAGGTAGCGCCTCTGACCAAAAACTCCATGGCAAAAAGCGTTTTTCCGCTGCCTGCGTTGCCGCATACCAGTGTAGGCCGCCCCCGGGGAAGACCTCCACCCGTTATTTCATCCAGGCCACTGATCCCTGTAGGGCTTTTTTCAAGCACCAAAAGCCCTTGCTGTCCATTAAGCTCATTCATTTCTGAGTACTCCGGGAAAAAATAAAAAACGCCCTGAAAAAATTGTAACGCCTTTATAAGCGCATAACAACATACCATTGAACAGCTTATGGGGTCAAAAAAATTTGTATGGGATTTGTAAAAAAAATGGTAGAAAAAACGGGGGGAAGGAAATAAAACTTGTAAAAAGCGATTTATTCCGCCGCGGCGGTATTTTTGCAGAAA
>JAGYOT010000025.1 GCA_018399455.1 Desulfobacterales bacterium | reverse complement strand
AAGATTAAGCCCGGTCCTGGCGCAGCTGTCCGCGGCTGCCACGCCGATGCCGCCGCCGTTTCCAAGGATGACAACGTTTTTACCGGTCCATGCAGGCAGACGGTCAAGCGCCATGGCGACTTCCGCCATTTCTTCCAGGGATTCGACCCGGATGGCTCCGGTTTGCCTAAAGAAGGCTTCCCAGATTTTTTCCCCCCCGGCCAGGGCGCCGGTGTGCGAGGCTGCAGTGCGGGCACCTGATTCCGTAAGTCCGGCTTTTACCATAAGAACGGGTTTTTTGCGGTTGATCTCAGAGGCCAGCCGGAACAGGCGGCGGCCGTTTTTGACGCCCTCCATGTACATGGCAATGATGCGGCCCGCTTTGTTCGGCTGCGGAGACCCAGGTCAACAGTCGCGATTCCGGTACATAAAAGCCCATGCAGTTGGGGCCTACGATGCGGAGTCCGCCTTCTTCCGCAATCCGTTCTATCTCTTCGTGCAGCCGAATGCCTTCGGGCTCGCCGGTTTCCCTGAATCCGGAGGAAAAGATGTGAATGTTTCGGTTTCCCGTGGCGATGCATTCCTTTAATGTATCCGGAACCCGGGGGCCAGGCACGGATATGATCACCAGGTCCACGGGCCCGGGCAGGGCGGAGAGGCTTGGGTAGGCTCTAACGCCGTCGATTTCGTCGGTTTTTGGGTTAAGTTGTTAACGGATCAAACAGGCTGTACAGCCTGTGACAGGAATTGGTTGGCAGGGCGGCCGCAGTTTGTCAAAGACTGCGGCCGCAAAGCCGGCGGTAATATCAGACAATTTTTACCAAGTGGATATCGAATGTCAGGTCTTTACCAGCCAGGGGATGGTTGGCATCAAGCGTCACTTCTTCATCTGAGACATTGGTCACCACAACAAACACACTTTCCCCGTCCTCCTGTTTGAGTTCAAGCTCCAGGCCGAGTTCCGGCCGGATATGATCGGGAAATTTATTTTTATCCACATCGATGACCATATCATCGTGGTACTCGCCATAGGCTTTCTCCGGAGGGATAAGCGCAGTCTTTTTCTCTTCAGGATTCATCCCGATCACGGCTTCTTCAACGCCGGCAATGACTTGTCCTTCGCCGATGACAAACTCCAGGGGCTCTTCGTCTTTTGAGGCGTCAAAGACCGTTCCGTCATCAAATTTGCCGGTATAGTGAATTTTAACCGTGTCTCCCTCTTTGGCTTGTGCCATAAAATCAACTCCTTTAATTTGGATTTCAAAAAACCGGCTGTCCTGTATGGCCCCGGAAGCCGGGTTTGGAATGCCCGTTCAACGCACCATGGTTTCAGTGAATATGCCTTGCTTCCGGGAAATTGAACGATCTCGCAGTCAATGGATGAAAAACGGATGTGATCAACAGAGGCCATAACCCTTAAGACACAGGCATATGATTGCTTCTATGGGCACTTGGATGTATAGTAAAGTACAATAAATCATTAACCCGGATCATGCAAACAGTATTTTTGTCTTAAACAAAGGGTGAGTCTATGCAGGAAGAAATGGAGTCGCGGCCGTGGGAGCAGTTTGAAGAATTTCTCGAAACAGAGGATGCGGACGCTCTCAGGCAGCTTATCGACGAGCTGCCGACCTCTGAAATCGCCCGGTCTCTGTCACGGCTGTCTCCGGATGACCAGCTGCATGTTCTGGAACGTTTGGGGGACAAGGATGCGGCCGCAATCATCGAAGAGATTCCCGATCCCATGGCGGTGGATTTGCTGCGCCGCATACCTGCCGATAATGCGGCGCGCCTGTTTGAAGAGATCAGCAGCGATGAAAGGGCGGATCTTTTAAAGGAATTTGACACTGATGCGGCCGAAGCCATTCTCGCAGAAATGGAGCCGGAGAAAGCCATAGAGGCAAGGCTTCTTACCGGCTATCCCTCTGAGGTAGCCGGCGGGTTGATGATTACTGAATATCTCTGGCATTATGAAACGGCCACAGTGGGTGCGGTGTTGCAGGATTTCCACGATCATGGAGAGATTTATTCCGACTATGATGTCCAGTATACCTATATTGTCACAAAAGACCGCAAACTGGTGGGGGTATTGCGACTTCGGGACCTTCTTCTGGCGCCAAGGCATACGCCTGTTTCAACCATAATGGTCAAATCCCCGCTTCATGTAACCGATTATACCTCGTTGACTGAACTGGGGGCCTTTTTTGATGAATACGAACTCATGGGGGTTCCGGTAACGGATGTGGACGGCAGGCTTATCGGCATTGTACGGCGGGAGGATGTGGATGAAGCGTTGATTGATCGTTCGGACAGTGACTACCTGAAATCCCAGGGTATTGTCGGCGGTGAAGAGCTTCGCTCCATGCCGCTCTGGCGGCGGTCTTCCCGGCGATTGTCGTGGCTTAGCATCAATATTTTCCTCAACATGATCGCCGCCAGCGTTATTGCCGTCTACCAGGACACCCTGTCCGCCGTCATCGCGCTGGCTGTTTTTCTGCCCATTATCTCGGATATGAGCGGCTGCTCCGGCAACCAGGCGGTGGCGGTTTCCATCAGGGAACTGAGCCTGGGACTGATCAAACCGTTTGAGGTGCTCCGGGTATGGTTCAAGGAGGTGGCCGTTGGTTTGATCAACGGGACGGTACTGGGTCTGCTGCTGGGGACGGCCGCATGGCTCTGGAAAGGAAACGGTTATCTCGGGCTGGTGGTGGCCGCAGCCATGGCGATTAACACGGTGGTGGCCGTGTCTATCGGGGGCACGGTCCCGCTTTTTCTCAAGTGGCTCAAATCGGATCCGGCTCTGGCCTCTGGTCCCATTCTTACCACGATTACGGATATGTGCGGTTTTTTACTGGTTTTAAGTTTTGCTACGATGATGCTGGCGAGACTCCAGTAAGGGCAAAGGCCTGCGGCGCTGTGTTTCTGCTTGCAAATAATCCGGCGCTGCGGCATAAGAAATCCTTTTACGAGGTCATCGACATGGATATGGTTTTCACAGGCGGCATTAAATCTTATTTGCATCTGATCGTGTCCGTCGGCATTTTTTTTGGGGCAATCGGCCATTTTAACGAGGTTCTTGCCGGGGATGAATCGCCGAGGCTCTCGCTTGCGCAGGCGGTAGTCTGCGAGACCATCCGGGACCTGCAGCCTGTCAATGCAGGGATCACCTTCTCCATCGAACACGGCAAAATAATGTGTTTCACCCGTTTTGCGGCTATCACCAGCGAAACTTTCATTCTGCACCGATGGTATCGCAGAGATGAGCTGGTAAGTGAGAAGAAGCTTGTATTGAAGCCCCCGCAATGGTCTACTTACAGCAGCATTCAACTGCGTGAATCCGACAAGGGACCCTGGCATGTCAGTATAGTGGATGCAAAAGATCAAACAATAACCATTTTGCGATTCAGTGTAACCGAATAGCGCCTATGACCCCATTAGAACCCTTGACCAGTGTGATCCGGTGGCAGGATGTGATTGATATCCTGCTCAACGCCTACATTCTCTTCCGCTTTTATGTTTTGTTTCGCGGCACTCAGGTGATGCGCGTGATGGTAGGGTTGGCCTTTTTCTGGCTGTTTCAGCGGGTGGCCACCCAAATGGGGCTTGTCGTGACAAGCTGGGCCATGCAGGGGATTATCGCGGCCGCCGCTTTGATCATTATTATTATTTTCCGAAACGAAATCCGAAACGTGCTTCAGGCACAGAATCTGCAGGCTATTCTTTGGGGGATTCCGAGGAAGAACACCCTGACGCCCGTCGATATTTTGACTGAAAGTGTCAACGAATTGTCCCGTCGCCGGACGGGGGCTCTCATTATTTTGCCGGGAAAGGAGGACGTCCGGAACCTGGTCCAGGGCGGGGTTGAGTGGCAGGGGCTGATATCAAAGGAAATGCTGCTTTCTGTTTTCTGGAAGGGCAATCCCGTTCATGACGGGGCGGTTTTGGTCGAGGGCCGAAGGATCACCCGGGTGGGTGTCATCCTGCCGCTTTCTCTGCGGCAGGATCTTCCCAGACGGTTCGGCACCCGGCACAGGGCGGCCCTGGGGCTCGCTCAGAACTCGGACGCCATGGTTATCGTCGTATCCGAGGAGACCGGCAATATTGTTCTGACCGAGGGTGATGAAATAACAGAAATCCATGATGCCCGGGAACTGCGGAATAAGCTTCGCCGGCATCTTGGCATCACCGGCGAGCCTGCAAAGGGTGTAAAACGAGAAACCGTGGAATTGACGGCCGCAGGCCTCATATGCCTGGTTTGCATGGGCGGGATATGGTTTAGTTTTACCAAAGGCATGGAGACACTCCGGGCCATCGAGGTGCCGGTTGAATTCGCCAACCGGGAGGCCGGTCTTGACGTTTTTGGCACCTCAGCAAGTATGGTCAATCTTTATCTCAGCGGCGCCGGCCCTCTGATCAAAAACATACAGCCGGACCAGGTTAAGGTTGCGGTCGATTTGGGGCAGGCGGATATCGGAGCAAATACATTCAATCTGAGCAGCAAAAACGTGAGCCTGCCCCCCGGTATCCGTTTAAACCGAATGGAGCCGACCATTCTGACAGTAAATCTGGACAAGATGGCGGTCAAGGAATTTCCCGTTCAGGTTAACTGGGTGGGACGGCCGCCTGAGGGCATGCTGATAAAGTCCGCCGGTCTATCTCCTTCAACCATCCGCCTGGTCGGCGCCAGCCGGCAGTTGGAAGCCCTTCATACGGTCTATACGGAGCCGGTGGACGCCGGGAAACTTGAATCTTCGGGAACGTTTTTCACCAAGCTCCTCCTGGAACCCCCTTCTTTGCAGGTCGCCGAGCCCGGAGAGGACAGGATCGAGGTTCGTTACGTGATGGGCGAACGGGAGCCCCTTTAGCCCCGGGCGGTTTACTGCAGTGTTCATTTTCCGTATGCGTTCTTCTCGGCAGAGGCGGAGTAATAGGAGGCGGGGACAGGTCTGAAATACATCCCGGCAGGAGTAAACAGGGAAGAAAGGAATGAGGAAAAAGCCTTTGCTGGCCGCGGCATTGGTGGTGGCCCTTGTTTTTGTGCAGCAAAGCTCGGTCCGGAGCCAGGGTTTTTCCGTAGTGGAACGCCGGATTGAGGCATGGGAGGATGAGAATGCCGGCCACGGGAAGAACCGCGATATAATGGAACGTCTGAATCTGGACGCGGAGCTCAATACGCGGGATGAACCCTTTGATTCGTATTGGGAGGGCCGGGGCGAGGATCTTGATCTCTATGTGGACACGATTGAGGTCTCCATGAAACGCAAGCTCAACAACTGGGTTTCAGGGTATCTGGAACTTGAGTACGATTCTGAACAATCCGGCATGGAGGTAGAGGCGGCACGAATCACTGTCGAGAATATAAATTTTTTCGAGGCTTATGGCAAATTCGGCAGGTTTGCGGCCATTCCCTTCGGCAGCTTCAAAACCGGCTTGATCGAGGATTCACTTACCGAGAGTTTTGGCAGGCTCAGGGAAGAGGCCGGAATGATTGGTATCAAACGGGGCGGTTTGGACATAACGGCCTGTCTTTACAACGGCGATGTGGATGAAATTGCAGATGAAGACGATCATCTGGAAAATTTCTCTTTTTCTGCCGCCTATAACATCAGATTTGGCTCCATGAACCTGGATTTCGGGGCAAGCTTTATTGATAATTTCGCTGATGCCGGGAACACGCCGGATCTGCTCGCCACGGAAACCATAGATAATTATGTGGCGGGTCTTGGAGTTTATTCCTTCCTTGGCTTTAAAAGGCTTACTTTGATTGCCGAGTACCTTACGGCGCTGGATGCATTTGAATCCGTCGAGATGCAGTTTGACAACGAAGGCGCCGAACCCTGCGTCTGGAACCTGGAGATGGGATACACGTTTGACTTGTTGGGGCGTGAAACTACCTGTGCCATGGCATATCAGGGCACAAACGAAGCCGTTTCCGGAAACCACATCAAGGACACGCCTCCGAAAAAACGATATGCCGCCGGGCTTTCTGTGGATCTTTTCCCAAATGCGTCCTGGGCGGTTGAGTACATGTATGACAGGCATTACGATAAGGCTGATTTTGCCGGAAGCGGCTACAGGCCGGAAGAGTATGCCGAGGTTGCCGGCGAAAGCCGGTATACCGTGCTAACAGAGCTGGCATTTGAATTTTGAGAGATGCCGGACCTGTTCCGTATGGCTGGTAAACGCAGCTGCATAGGGGCCGCTGTCCGGGAAATCTTTATAAGCCTGAAACGGCTCCAGCAGGGTTTTTTCTGTATTGGCGTTCAACGCATAAAGTGTGAGCAAAAGCTTTACTACGGAGGACTGTCCGTCCGGTCCAAGCTGGACGCCCTGCGGTGTGATAACGCAGGTCTCACCAAAAGCCTGGAAAACAAACCGGTCTTTTTCCTTTCGGGCCGGGAGCGTATCGGCCAGATCCGCCGGCAAATCGGAATAAAGCCGCTGCAGGTTGGATTTGGCAATTTTTTCATAGTTGTCGGTCAGTTGTTGTCCTTATTGTCGATCCCATTGGGCGTTTGCAATATCATTGATTCATTGGCATCCGCCTTATCGTCCGGCTCCGGACTCCAATCCTGGATATATTTTTTTACCGTCCGGCGGTCAAGGGCGGTGCGGCGTGCGACTTCTTCAAAGGTCTGGTACCTCTGATAGAGGAGATAGCAGTAGCCTGAAACCAGGGATGCCGCGTCAATGCTGCCTTTCTCAATTCCATTGATCAGCTTTCGGTCCAGTTCAACCTCCTTAAACTCAAATTCTCCGGTATAAACCCCTTTTAGCAGAACCCGGCGTGTGCACTGCTCAAGCTCCCGAACGTTTCCGGGCCATGGGTAATCGGGTTGAAGCTGGGAATCAATGACGCCGCGGATCATTTCCACAAGCTCGGGAGAAGGTTGGCCGATCAGGCGTTCCACCGTTTTTGAAAGCAGAAGGTCCAATTCCTTCGGGTTTTCCTGAATCCTTTTCCGAAGGGGCGGGACGATAATAATATCCGAGCAGAGCCGGTAGTAAAAGTCGTCCCGGAAGCCTGTTTTGCCCCGTATTTCCTCCTTTGACCGGTTGGTGGCGGCGATCACCCGACCGTGGAAGCGGCTTTGCTTCTGGCTTCCCACCGGACTAAAAATTCGCTCCTGCAGTACCTGAAGCAGTTTGATCTGAATCGGATAGGAGACTTCTCCGATTTCGTCCAGCAATATGGCCCCATAAGGACTGCACCGGTCAAACACGCCCTGGTAGTCTTCCACGGCTCCTGTAAAGGCGCCTTTCTTGTGGCCGAACAGAGCCGATTCAATGAGTGTCTCCGGGAACTGTGAGAGGTTGAGCGAAATAAAGGATTGGGTGAAGCTTTCCACGAATATTTTTCTGCGCCGGTCCAGAGGGATAAAACCGGAGCGGCCTATAGCCTGGGCCGCTGCGCCCTTGCCTGTTCCGGTCTCGCCCAAAAGAAGCGTTGAAAAATCTTCCATGCGTTTACGCAGGTATCGGTCATACAGATCGATATTATGGGTAAATACGTTGTTCCAAAGGCTCCAGCGAAGCATTCTCATGCTGGGGCTGTTGCCCACGAGGCTGCGGTCGATAAAATAGAAGGCCCTTCGAATCTGAAAGGCAAGGGCGAAATAGCGCTTAAAAGCCTCCTCCTCAAATCCGCGGTGGGTCATGGCGGCAAGGATTTCATTATAAAACGGAATCTTGGCTGAAACCGTGCTGCTTTCGATCTGGTTCTTGATCAGTTCATCAAACTTGTCCTTGAATTGGTAGAAGAGTTCAACCAGAAAGACCTTCTCCATGATTCTCCGGTCTTCTCCGGCATAGAGGGTGATGTTTGCTTTTTCAGCCTCTTCAAGCTCTGCAATGCGGGCACTGAGCACGTCTACCAGGCCTTTGGTACGATCCTCCCGTGAGGCCGCGGGGGACAGCCCGGCGATTTTAAGCTCAAGCTCGATACGTTCGTCGCTGAATGGGTTGATAAACCCGGCCCGGCTGACCAGGGTAAAAAAATCGCGGTCACGGCCGCTTAGCTGTTCGGTCATAACTCCGTCTCACTTGAGTTGGGGGTTCTGTTGCTGAGCGTCAATCCACATACGATACCGGTCAAGGACGGGCGCTACTGAGTTTTCAGGTCTAGGACTTGGCCGATGATCTGATGCCAGTCGGTGATAACGAGATCAGGTCGGACGGCGGCACATCCGGGGTCCTCGGGCCGTAGCCGAAGCGATCGCTGATCGCCTGCAAAAAGCGCGGTTTGAAAGCCCTCGGATAAGGCCGGCAGGATATCATTGCGCATATCGTTTCCTACGTAAACCGCTGTCCCGGGTTTAAATCCAAGCCTGCCCAGTTCCGCGGCCGCCAGTTGAAAAAGCAGCCCGGAGGGTTTTGCAACGCCAAGGCGGTATGAATAAAAAATCAGGTTTTGCGAAAACCCAAGACCTTCCGGCGGCGCGCCCAAAAGCACCTGAAAAAGCAGCGGCGTAAAAAACTGTGCATTGGAGATGATCCCCATTCTGATTCCGTTCTGCTTAAATGCTGAAAACACCTCTGCCACATGTGGCATGGAATAGCATGGATTGACGATCATTTCAAATTCTATGGCAAACCGGCGGGCGGTTTCAATGTCCGGAGCGCCTATAACATCACGCCAGATCCTGTCGATCTGGACTTCCGGATAATCCGTGCCCTGCTGACGCAGTTTTTCATGGGTATCTGATATTTTCCGAAAAACCGCATCTATCAATTCTTTGGCTGATCCCGGATAATTATAAGTTTTTAACAGCATACCAAGTTGGGCACCGGTTTCAGTGCATTGCCGGGCCATATGAATATCACCGGACCGGCTGATAAAAAGTGTGCCGTAAACATCAAACAAAACGTTTTTGACCGGAGCTTTCAGCCTTCCTCCCGGGCTCTGGCCGGTGGGAACGGGGGAAATGGGTGAAAGGTACCGGGCAATCAGGTCAAGGTAATCCATATTCGCCCCATTTGAGCAGACTAAAGGTTTCCGGACGCAAAAAAGCCCGTGCCAGTCGGGCCTTATCGATTTTTTGGACAACATCGACGGTCATAACGGTTTTGTAAACAGCCATCAGTCTTTCGCGGTAGACATCCTTGTTGTAGCAGGCTGATACGGCATTGCGGTTATCTGCAATGCGTTCGTTTCGATCCGGCGGGTAAAGCCAGCCGCGGATCAACGGGTTATGATCGCGGATGGCGCGCCGGAGCTGAGTGTCGGCGATTACCCGTTCCATTGCCTGTTGCTGGAGAGGCTCATCCAGGAGGCCGAAGTCAACCCAATCGTTTTTGGTCATATCCCGGTAGCTTTCGCGAAGCATGGCTGTGCCCATTGGGACACCGAACCGATCGACGTTTTTTTTTATACACGACAGCCATCTGTCGAAAAACAGATTCTCATCGAAAGCTGAAAGCGGTATCATCAGACGCTCGTACAGGTGATCCAGCCGCAGTCCGTTCTCTTCGAAATCCCGGCAGATATCAGCCAGCTTGCGGCCCGCGAGAAACCGGCCCGCAGTCCATGGCTCCAGAAAGGAAAAGCCAAACCCCTCAGTTATGCTTGTGGTGACGAGGCTTTCCGCTGATTTGAGCAGATCTTCAAACCGATAGCGACGGGAGGCTTCGAAAAGCACGGACAGACGGTTTTTTTCAGCAAATCGCAGCCAGCTTTTATACGGTGTCTGATCTTGCGGGCTGTCAGGCGCCAGAGTGACGGCAAGCCGGGTCCCGGGCTCAGACAAAAGCGTTAATAAAACAGCCTCTCCGATGTTCTTGCGCCGAATGGCACGGACCGGATACAGAATGAATTTTTTATCCTCTGGCTTTCCCGGTTTGGGCTCAATGGGAGTGACCATGTTCGGAAGCAGGTGAAGGCCTTTTTCCACAAGACCGGCCGAAAGCAGGATGCCATAATCCCTGGAATTGATCACACAGTAGTGACAGTTTTCGGTATATTTGCTGCTGCTGTAATATGCATTCGGCCTGCCGTCTTCGGCAAAGTCATGGATCTGGAGAAGCAGCCGTATCCCATCCGCCTGGAGGTGTTCAAGAATCCCTAATAAACGGGAATTTTTGGCCAGCAGGGGATTGTGTACATGCAGGATGTCACATCCCTCAGGCCACCGTCTGTGAATGGCCTGAAGGACTTGATCGGCGGTCGTTGTTGAACGACAGTACTTTGCTGACACCATATTTGCCTAACAGTTGCAGCTCTTCGTCCTGAACGTTTCCAATGGATACGGCGATGGCAGATCCACCGGTTTGCTTCGCAATGGCAGCACCGTAGGAAGCGATTTCGAATGACGACTTCTTGAATTTGCCATCAAAATTTTCGGTATATATTAATACTTTACTCATGTCGGTTTACATTTTTTCAGTTAGATAATTTTGGCTTCGTTGTGCAATAAGGCAACCAGCTCGTCAG
>JAGYOT010000249.1 GCA_018399455.1 Desulfobacterales bacterium | reverse complement strand
AGCGGAACAACCGGCATTCCGACATTCAGTTATACATTTACCCGCAACGACATTGAATTTATTGGAAAACAACTCGGTCACAGGCTGTCGATGGCAGGAATAGGCAAAGGTGACCGGGTCGTATTCTTTTTTGCCCTTGGCATATATGCAACCACCATGACTCTGTGGGGCCTGAGGGAGCTGGGGGCCCTGCCGATCGACATCGACGCCAGAGCCGGAACGGAATTGCTGCTCAAATTCATTGACCTGACCAGGCCCACCTACCTGGCTTGCACGCCTTCCCTTGCGGAGTTTTTGATCAAAAAATCCCCGGAGGTGCTGCATAGGGATGTCGCCGACTTTAAACTGAAGGGGCTTTTGACCACCGGAGAAATCGGAATCGCCATTCCCGAGATAAAACAGAAGCTGGAATCGGCTTATGGTTGCAGGAGCTGGGACTACTGGTCTCCATGCGGAAACTGCATGGGAATATCCTGCGATTCCGACCTTTATCACGGGATGCATGCTGTCGCCCCGGATGTCTGCACAAGCTATGACGATCTGGTGGACCCCATCACCAAGGAGCCCGTGGATTCAGACCAGGATGGTGCAGTAGGAGAAATGGTCCACACCTCTTTGGAGCGGGAGGCCTGTCCGGCCGTGAAGTATGCCTATGGAGACGTCGTCAAAATCTACACCAAGGAATGCCCGGCCTGCGGTTTCAAGGGAAAGAGGGCCAAGTTGATCGGCAGGGCTGACGATATGTTGATTGTCAAGGGGGTCAATGTCTATCCGGCTGCAATAAAAGATATCATAACAGAGTTTATACCCGATGTGACCGGAGAGATGAGGGTGATTTTGGCATCGCCGCCTCCACGGGTTGTTCCGCCGTTGAGGTTGAAAATCGAGCACGGAGAAAAAATCGGGAAAGATTCCCTGCCGGGGCTTACCAAGAAAATCGTCGAAACACTCCATCATAGGATAAAAATAAGACCGGAAATAGAACTGGTGGAACCCGGTTCTTTGCCGAAGGAGACGAGGAAGACTCCGATTTTTGAAAAACGATATGAACAATAGGGCGTCGGTGCCTGCTTCTTAACCCGGGAAAATAGAAAGAAAGGAGGTGTCGAAAGAGGGAAACTCTTAAATCTCGGTCAATCAGCAAAAGTCTGAAACATGTTCGGGAAGGAGGAAAGAGAATGAACAGAAGACGATCATTGATGTTGGCGGTTTTGGTAATGTTTTTGGGAGTCGGGCTGGTGTTTTCGGCCCCAAACACGGGTGCTGCAGAAGATGCATCCAAGATTCTGAGCTGTACAACTTATTCAGTGGGTTCGACTGGATATGCAACTTCCATGGGCTTGATGGAGGCCATTAAGAAGAATGAAGGGATAAAGGTTAAGGTTATCCCGGCTGGAACGGACATGGCCAAAGTTATGCCTTTAAAAAAGGGAATGATGCAACTATCCCTTTTTACGGGGGCGGGACAGTACTATGCCCTGATGGGGTTGGGAGACTTTGATTCTGAAGACTGGGGGCCACAACCCCTTCGACTCGTCTATGCCTGTCCGACCGGTGCCATTGCCGGGATGATGGTGCGCGGTGATTCCGGTATTGAAACACTCGGTGACTTGAAAGGCAAAAGGGTAGCTCTTATTCCGGCGAGCCCTGGCTGCAAATCTCTTCACGAGGGGTACCTCGCTTTTGGTGGGCTCGGATGGGATGACGTAAAAATAGTAAATATCTCGAGCTGGGGTGCCGCCTGGAAAGCAGTCATCGATGGCGCGGCCGACACAGCTCACTGTCTTGTGAATTCCAGCAAGGCCGTCGAGCTGGCGGCGTCTCCCCACGGTATCCACTGGCTACCTGCGCCGGAGGACGACAGGGAGGGATGGTCGAGGTTGAATGAATTCTGCCCTTACCTGCGTCCATACAAAGTCACCCAGGGAGCAGGTGCAACCCCTGAAAAACCCGCCCAAATAGCCTCTTATTATTATGGCCTGATCTGTTATCCCGATCTGGACGAAGAGACTGTATATAAGTTAACCAAGGGAATATGGAATGGCTATGGGATTTACAGCGACATGCATCCCTCATTGAAGCGTTGGACCCAGGAAGGGGCTTTGGAGACTGAAGCGTTTTTGAGCCCCTATCATCCAGGGGCTGTGAAGTTTTTCAAAGAGGTTGGAGCATGGACGGAAGCTCATGAAAAAAGACAAAAGGAACTTCTTGAACATGAGACAGAACGAATAAAGAATTGGAAAAAATAGAATCAAGTCGGCTTAGATTAAACTAAACGGTCCTTGAGCAGTCTCAGTACAGAGCTTGGTCTGCCAAGGGCCGGGCCGACGATTGGCATATGCAGGCCTTCACAAAAATAAACACCGGAGGATGTTATGGGTTCCCCCGAAAAACAAGGTAAGAAAAGCAGCGCAGGTCGATTCCGTGATTTACAGGGACCGCTACGGTGGATTTTTGTGGGGTTTTCGTTTTTCGGCATTCTGGTGGCTATTTACCAGCTTTTCCATATGGAATTTCTAGGCGTTATGGTCGGAGACGGATATTACTACCTCTTAATCGCCCTTTATCTGCCGTTGCTTTTCCTGATTGCACCCCGACGCAAAGATTTACTGTATAAAAGAGTCCCCTGGTACGATTTGCTGTTTGCGGGCCTCACCTTCGTCGCTCCCATGTACCTTTTTCTGAATGCCTACAAGATCATACAAGAGGGCTGGGAAATCATTCCGCCTGTTCAGACATATATTCTGGGCCTTGTCCTCATAATCCTGGTTATTGAGGCTGCACGGAGAGCCGGCGGACTCGGCTTCGCCCTGATCTGTCTATTTTTTACAAGCTATGCCTTGTATGCGGAGCACATGCCGGGGCTTCTTCAGGGATACACCTGTGATCTCCGCCGTTTGGTGGGTTTTTTCACCATGGGCACAGAGGGTATCGTAGGACTGCCGATGCGGGTGGTGGGCAACATCCTCATCGGGTACATGATCTTTGCCGTGGCCCTTCAGACGACCGGCGGCGGCAAATTTTTCCTGGATCTGGCGAGCTCATTATTCGGGGGTTTAAGGGGCGGACCAGCAAAGATGTCCATCATGGCCAGCGGCTTTTTCGGGAGCATCAGCGGGAGTTCCATCTCCAACGTCATTACCACCGGAGCGATAACGATCCCGACCATGAAACGTACCGGCTTTCCTCCCCATTATGCCGGCGCAATTGAGGCCGCCGCCTCCACAGGCGGCGTACTCATGCCCCCTATTATGGGGGTGACCGCCTTTGTCATGGCGGAATTTCTGGCAACACCTTACTCGACTATCTGCATTGCGGCGATCGTTCCCTCGCTTTTGTATTTTGGAGGACTGTTTTTGCAAATCGATGCCTTTGCGGCTAAGGCAGGTCTGCGTGGTCTATCCAAAGAGGAACTCCCTCCAATCAAAAAAACAATTGCCGAGGGATGGTTTTACATCATCGGGATCATATTTTTGATCTGGGCGCTGCTTTACATGCGACTGGAGACTTTGGCTCCCTTTTGGGCCAGCGCCATTCTACTGGTTACATGCAACCTTAGAAGGGAAACGCGGCTGACCTGGCAACGGGCTTTAAATTTTGTGGAAGCAGCCGGCAGAGTTCTCACCGAATTGGTTGCACTGCTATGTGCAATAGGCTCCATTATAGGAGCGCTGTCTATGACCGGGGTAGCCCACTCTTTTTCCACCGAGATCATATCCCTGGCTCACGGCAATATCGCCCTCTTGCTGATACTGGGAGCGATTACAAGTTTCATACTTGGAATGGGCATGACAATCACGGCATGTTATGTCTTTCTGGCCCTTATTTTGGCACCCGCCTTAGTCAAATCCGGCCTTTATCCGCTCTCTGTTCACCTTTTTATTATGTACTGGGGAATGGCGTCGTACATTACCCCGCCGGTGGCCCTTTCTGCATTTGCGGGTGCGAGCATAGCTAAAGCGGATCCGATGAAGACGGGTTTTAAGGCCATGCAGTTCGCCTTCGTTACGTATTTCATCCCATTTTTCTTCGTATTAAACCCCGCAATTCTGCTGCATGGATCACCCGGGAATATCCTGTTGAGCTTTTCTCTTGTAGCTCTGGCTGTTTTGAGCATCAGCTATGCCTTGGAGGGTTACCTACCCCGCCTGGGGATCCTCAAAAAACGGGTTCGGATCATCCTGTTTTTCGGCGGTTTGTGCCTGGGGT
>JAGYOT010000248.1 GCA_018399455.1 Desulfobacterales bacterium | reverse complement strand
GGGGATAAAAATCAAGCAGTTGTTCTTCAGCGAATAGACACCGGCGAAACCTGGATGGGTGTGTGGAAAGACGGAATCCAATCCTGGAACGCGATGAAGATTTTCGGATCCCCGAACAAAGCGAATCCTCTTCCCTATAAACGCTGGTCCGCCTGGAAACATGAGCCGGAGACACCCGGCGATCAGTTGGCTAACTGTAAAATTACCTGGAAATATGACCAACCGGAACTCCTGCAACGTTTGCGGGACCTGAAGGATAATTTGAAATATCTTCCCGAAGGGCAAAAGCCGACGATTGACCCGAATGAAGTAAGGGAAGAATTCAACTGGCTTCAGTACCGTCATTTACGCGAAGTCTTTAAACACCCCTTGGCGGAAAGCTTTCAGATCAAACGGGTGCCGAACTACAAGTGGGAGTATCCTCATGTCGAGCCGATATGGGTTCCCCGTTTGGATCAAAAGGCCAAATATGCGCCATTTATGCCTCACCCGGAGAAGGTGAAAAAATAAGATATCGTTCTGAGATTGTCAGGTCTAAAAAACGACTTAATTACGGGAGGAAAACATGTGCATAAAGATATGGCGGGCAGTCTGGTTGACAATGCTTCTGGTGTTGGTCTGCGTCCCCGCCGAACGGGTTTTGGCTGAGCAGCAGCCGCTCACTGTGTATGTCGGCGCCGGACTGATGAAGCCGATGGATGAACTCAAAGCGCAATTCGAGGAGCGTTACAAGATACCTGTACAGTTGATATACGGCGGTTCCGGAGAACTGTTTGGGATGATCGCCACGCGAAAGACAGGCGACGTATTCATCCCCGGGGCGGAGAAATACACCAGAGATGCCGTAAAACAAGGGCTAGCCCGCATAGAAGGTGAAAGGTTGCTATGCTACCATGTGCCGGTCATCCTTCTTCCGGCAGGCAATCCGGCCAAAATTCTATCCCTGCAGGATCTGGCTCGCCCGGGAGTACGCGTCGCCCTGGCCGACGCCAAAGCCGCGGCCATAGGCAAGGTCGCGAACCAGATCCTGGTCAAAAGCGAATTGGCGGAAGCGGTTGCAAAAAACACGGTGGTTCGGCCCAGCACGACCAATCAGCTGTTGATTTATGCAGCAACCGGCCAGGTTGATGCTTGCATCGCCTGGGAAGATCAGGCCACCTGGGGGCAGGCCAGGGGCAAGGTCGAAATTCTACCGATTCCGGCCAAACAGAACTGCATCAAAACCATCCCCGCTTCCGTCGTGACCTATTCGCAGCAAAAAGTTCAAGCACAAACATTCATCGATTATATCGCATCGCCCGAGGGCAAGTCCCTGTGGCTCAAATGGGGCTTCCCCGTCACAAAGCGGAAGTGAACACCATGGGGAATCGACTTTTCAGAGCAGGTCTGGGCGGCATTACCATCGTATTTGTCGGCATGCTGCTGTGGGCTATGTTGTCGCTGATTTTTATGCCCCGCTGGGCCGAGGTGGTCAGCAGCGCATTGTCGGAGGAGATGCTCTACAGTATCCGCCTTTCACTGATTACCAGCGTCATTTCCGTAGCGGTTGTCATGATACTTGCTATCAGTATCGGCTATGTCCTGGCGCGTTTCCAGTTTCCCGGGCATCAGTTGCTGCGCACCGTTGTCGATTTACCGATGGCCTTTCCCGAACTGGTGCTGGGGCTCTGTCTGCTTCTGCTGTTCGGCAATGAACCTGTTTCCGGTTGGCTCAAGCAGGTCGGCATCGATATCGTGTTCAGCAAAACCGGCATCGCCGTCGCGCAAATTTTTACCGCCGCTCCCTATGCCACGCGTGTCGTGTATGCGGCGTTTCGCAGCATCAATCCTCGTTATGAACTGGTGGCCCGCAGCCTCGGCTGCGGGCAGTGGGGGGCTTTCTGGCGCGTATCCCTGCCCATGGCCAAGGGGGGGCTGTTTGCCGGGGCGGTGATTGCATTTGCCCGATGCATGGGCTGTTTCGGCACGGTGCTCATCCTGGCCGGCGGAACCCGCATGTTCACGGAAACACTGCCTATCACTCTTTATTTGAACATCTCTTACGGCAATTTGGCTATGGCCATGACCTCGGGCATCCTGCTGATTTTGATCTCATTGGCGGCTATCGTGATTTTCGAGATATTGAATCGCGAGGTGGTGCTATGAATGCGTTGTTGGAGATCAGAGACCTGTCTGTCGACTTGGGGGAATTCAGCCTCAGGGGGGCCAGCCTGGCTGTGGAGAAAGGCAATTACTGCTGCCTTATCGGAGATTCGGGGGCAGGAAAAAGCATCCTTCTGGAAACCGTTGTCGGCAGCTTCACCCCCCTGCACGGCAAGATTCTGCTGCATGGGCAGGATATCACGGACTGGCCGCCGGAGCGGCGTAAGATGGGCATCGTATACCAGGACTACATGCTTTTCCCGCATCTGAACATATTCGACAATATCGCTTTCGGCATTAAACAACAGAAAGTGCCCCGGAAACAGACGCAAATCAGAGTCCAGGACGTTGCCGCGCGCCTTGGAATCGAAAACCTGCTGCACCGGGACATCAAAACGCTGTCGGGAGGCGAGCAGCAACGTGCCGCGCTTGCCAGGGCGCTCGTTGCCGGCCCCCAGGTTTTATTGTTGGATGAAGCTTTCAGCGCGCTGGACGTCGCCAGTCGGGAACGCATGCGCGGCTTGCTGCGCGAACTGGTCAATGATCTCGGCGTCACCGTCCTGCATGTTACACACGACATGGAAGATGTCTGGGCACTCGCCGACCAGGTGGCGGTTCTGCATGACGGACAGATTCTGCAAACCGGAACCCCCGAGCATATTTTCAGTTGCCCGCGGCCTGGATTCGTTGCCCATTTTCTCGGTGCGCGCAACATACTGCAAGGCAGGGTGATTGACTGCGACCCTTCGGGGCTGACCTGTATCGAGGTTGGAAATATCCGGTTTTATAGCATTGACCACGCACCCTCCGGACAGCAGGTCTTGATATCCGTGCGTCCAGAGGAACTGGCCCTAGCTAGAAACCAGCTGCCAAGCACCTTGCGCAACCAGCTCCCCGCTGAGATTGATCGCATGGAGCGGCGCGGCCCTTTGGTATGGATAACAGGCCAGGCCGAAGGATTCAGGCTGCAAGCCGCCGTAACTGTAACCGGTGCCCGCGAGCAGGACTTCAAACCGGGAGACCGCGCGATATTTGCTTTTTCCGCAAGCAGTTTACGCATTATCGAGCAGCAAAAGGTCATCCATCCTGACCTTGCACTGAACGCGTCGATAAAGTCGCACGTCATCTCGCAGGCTCTTATTGCCGACTGATACCTGAGAGTTACGGATAGAGTGCAAAGCGGGCCTCACTTTGCCCGCCGCTCAATCCGGAACTCACCTCCAGGATTCATGTCCACATACCGTGCCGAAGCTAGCAGATAGGTTTCATCCATCGGAAAAGAGGAAAAACGTCCTTGCTAAAGATGCCCTTTCCAGTTTTCTCGAAAATTGACCGTCCGGCTGTAGCGCCGATGCGCTTCTCCGATCCCTAACCTAAAGCCGTCTTCCGTTTAAGGAACGGCTATCAGGTGCACATGGTTGGGAATTGGTAAGGGAAGATGCGAAACCCAGTTGACCGGTTCACCCAAGCGGGCCTTGGTGTTCGCGAAGGCCGGCGAGGAAAGGTCTAAACAGATGAGGGGCATACCAATCCAGTTTGTCGGCGGGCCGGTTCTGATAGATGTGATCCCAGTGTTGTTTCAGATCCATGCCCCACCGCAATAAAAAAATAGGCCACGGAACCTACCGCGGCCTGAATGTGTGCCCTTCCAACCTGTTTCAGAGGCCGCGAATGGCGACCTCATCCACATAGGTTCTGGCCACCTCGGCCAGATTTTCCAGATGTTCTTTCATGTAAGGCTCTTGTTGGCGGGCCGTTTCGGCGAGTGCGTGTCGCGGCACGTATTGCTGCAACATCCACAGGGGAGCTCCTTTGATCAGCTCGCCCAAAACGTGAATTTCGGCTTCGCGAACCAGACCGGGCATACAGGTTGTGCGGAATTCACACTCCACCGAGGCGTCCATCAGCAAACGTATGCTTTTGAGCAGCCCGGCAGCAGCCACCGGTCCGGTGTGCAGCTCTCCGTAGCGGTCCGGCGCGGTTTTGAGATCCAGGGCCACCAGGTCGACCAGGCCTTCCCAGACCGCTTCTTTGAGCACCGAAGGGACCAGGCCGTTGGTATCGAGCTTGACCTGCAGGCCCATTTTTTTGATCTGGCGCAGCAGA
>JAGYOT010000247.1 GCA_018399455.1 Desulfobacterales bacterium | reverse complement strand
TGGGATCTATACCTTTACCCGGTAGATGCTCAGGATCAGTTGAGAGCGTTTCAAATCGGAGGGGAAGTGATTGAAACCAAGGCCAACAGGAACTGGTTGAAAACAGCAAAGGGGGGTCTGCCCCCCTTTGCCTGGTTTCTGATTACAGGGGCGCTGGCAATCGCTGTCTGTCCGGATCCGGTCCGGGCGGTTAAGGGACCCGTTTTAGAATTGAACCTGGCGCAATGTATCGACATTGCACTTTCTCAAAACCGAAATCTTCGCTCAACATCAAACAGCCTTGCGGTGCGGAAAAAATCGTTGGAAGCCGCCCGTGCCGAATTTGATGTGAAATACTTTCCGGATGCGGGTGCCGGCGCCATTGACGGAAAGGCGGATCTGTCCGCAGGCCTGAGCGCGCGGAAAAAATTCACGATAGGCCCCGAACTGGCATTAACGCCCCGTGCCGGGAGACTGGGCGACAACTATACCAGCGAAATCGGATTGTCCCTGAATATTCCGCTTTTCCGCAATTTCGGAAACGACATCAACCTTGATGCCGTCCGCTCCGGTGCATTTGCCGTGCGCCAAGCAAACCGATCGCTTGACCTGTCCCGGGCAGACACGATCCTGTCTACAGTTTCCGCCGTTTACCGGATTGTCGGACAGAATGAAAGGGTCGCCATCAACCGGGCGCAGGTCAAACGATTAAAAAGCTACGCCGCCCTTGCCCGGGCCAAAGAAAAAGTCAACCTGGCCTCCCCCATTGATGTCTATCGATCCCTGATCCGGCTCAGGGACGCGGAAAACCGCCTGTCGGTTTCCCTTGAGATTCTCGATGAGGCCTACGACAATCTGAAAATCATCCTGGCGCTCCCCGTTGAACAGCACATCCGGGTCAACGCTCCGCTTGAACTTCAGCCTTTGGCCATGAAGCCTGGGGAAGCCCTTGACGCCGCCATGAAAAACCGGATCGAAATCGCCCAGGGGCGCGACGCCCTCGATGAAGCCAGGCGGCGCTCGCAACTATCAAAACAGCGCATTCTGCCGGATGTCAGGCTTCGTATGGGATATTCCCGCTACGGCTACAGCATGGATCCCATGGACGGTCTCAACCTCTCCGAGGATACCTGGCGGATCATGCTGACAACTTCCTCGGATCTTTTGCGCACCACCGAAAAAATCAACTATCAGCAAAGCCTGTATGAAGTAGAAAACGCCCGGCTCAACCTGCAGAGCATCCGGGAAGACATTCAAAAACAGGTGCGGCGGGAACTCTCCGCTCTGGGAAAGGCCCTGCAACGGATCGAAACCAGCGAAAAACAAATTCATGAAGCAAGCGGCAAAATGGCTCTGGCCGAAGTTCAGTTCAATCACGGCCTTGCCGACAACTTTGACCTGATTGAGGCTGAAACTGAATTTCAGCAGGCCCAGGTCAGCCTTGTAGCAACCCGGATTGATTATATCGTTGGCCGCTATCGGCTGCGGGATGCCCTGGGAACGCTGGTGGAAAACAAGGAACGGTCGCTGCCATGAAATCCATGATCAAAATTGTGGTGGGAATCTGTGTGGTAGTTCTGCTGGTGGCGGAGGGCACACAGATGAATCTCTCCGGCACGGAAACAAAAAGCGCCCGAATTCCCCTGGCAGTCGTGAAGCCCAGGGACCTCGCCATTGAGGTCAACACCATCGGCGTTCTGGATGCCGCCGCCTCCAACATGGTGACATCCTCGCTAAGCAACGCCCGGATCATCGATCTCATTGAAGACGGCAGCCGGGTGGCTTCCGGCGATATACTGGTTAGGCTGGATCCAACGGCATACCAGGAGGAAGTCGACAGGCTGAAAGGGGATCACTGCACGCTTGAGTCTGCAGTCGCCGCCAAAGCACAGCTCCTGGAATGGGAAAAAAATCAGGTGGAAAAGGAAATCCAGGCCGCTGAATACAAGATCCGGGTGGCCCGGCTGGATCTTGAGCAGATTCAGAAAGGTGAAGGTCCCCTGCAGCTGGCCCAAATGGAAGAACAGGTCAAGGAGCAGCGCGATGCCTGCAACCGCTACGAGGCCTATCTTGCCGATCTGAAGCGTCTGCAGGATCAGGACTTTGACTTCTCCTTTGAACTGGTCAGGGCGGAAGAAAAACTCGCCCAGCTGAAAAAGGCTCTTGCCTCGGCCAGGTCCAAGTGTATCAATTACCGGGATCATATGCTACCGGCGCTCATTGAAAAGGCCAGGGCTGAACTGGAGCAGTCCAGGAGCGCCCTGGAACAGACCCGGAAGGGCGGGGTCTATAAAATTGCCCAGGCGGCCGCAGCGCTTGCAGAAATCAAAAGCAAGCTTGAAAACACCAAAAAAGCCCTTGCGCTGGCTGAACAAAAGCTTGCCAAAACCACAATCCGGGCGCCTTCTGACGGTATTGTGATCCTTTACGAGGCCTTCCGTGAAGGTGCCCGGCGAAAGCCCCGAATCGGGGACATCATTCTTCAAAACCAGCCCATTCTCTATCTGCCGGATATTTCATCCATGGTTGTGGGAACCCGAATCCGGGAGGTCGATCTGCACAAGGTCAATGTCGGCCAGTCCTGTAATGTTTACGTGGAGGCTTACCCGGATGAGACCCTGACCGGTTCGGTCGGTTTCATTGGCGCACTGGCCACTGAGGATTTTCAGGCCCGGAGCTCAGGCAAGTATTTTAATCTCACCATCACGCTGGAAAAGTCGGACGCAAGGCTGCGGCCCGGCATGACCGCCAGGGTCAGCATCCTGGCCGAACAGGTGAAAAACGCCCTGAGCCTGCCGGTGCATGCCGTGTTCGGAGAGGATAAGCGTCCCTACTGCTACCGGGTCTCAGAAAACGGTTTTGAGAGGGTGAGGGTGGACCTGGGCCGGCAGAATCTGCATTTCGTTGAAATAACCGGCGGACTTGAGTCGGGGGAGCGGGTCAGCATGGCGCGGCCCTCCGGGTACTTGGATGAATAGCCCCCTCATCCAGGCCGAACATCTGGTTAAAATCTATGCGGAGGGCAGCCGGGAGCTGCGCATCCTGGACAGCATCGACCTTGCTGTCGGTCACGGGGAATTTACTGCCATTATGGGACCATCCGGTTCCGGAAAATCCACTCTCCTGCATATTCTGGGCTGCATGGACCGTCCGAACGCCGGCAGATATCTGTTTGCGGGCCTGGACCTTACAAAGGCCCGGGAAAATCATCTGGCCCGCCTACGCAGCTGCCGCATCGGTTTCGTGTTTCAGAGTTTTAACCTGATCCACAACCTCAATGTACTGGAGAACGTGGAGCTGCCCTTTCTCTATGCCCCCCGGGGAAAACGAAAGAGCAGGCGTAACGCTGAAATGGCCATTGACCTGGTGGGGCTTTCGCACCGGATGCTGCACCGGCCCGCCCAGCTGTCCGGGGGAGAACTTCAGCGGGCGGCTATTGCCCGGGCGCTGGCGGTTGACCCGGAATTGATTCTTGCGGACGAGCCCACCGGCAACCTGGATGCCAAAACCGGCAGGGATATTCTCGAATTGCTGGCCGGGATGCAATCGGCCGGTAAAACCATTATCATGGTCACCCATGACCCGAAGGTGGCCGGGTATGCAAAAAAAGTCATGACGCTGGAAAATGGCAGGCTGTTCTGATACCGCACTTCAACACCTCGCTTTTGTCAATGCCGCCCTGCGCGCCATGGGCCGAAACAAGCTCAGATCGTTTTTGAGCATACTGGGAGTCGTTTTTGGCGTCATGGCGGTAATGACCATCATCTGCGTCGGTCAGGGCGCACGCATCGAGGCCGTTCGCCGGGTGGAGCAGCTGGGCACCAGGAACATCTATCTCAAACAACTGGAACTGAGCCCGGGCCAAAAAGCTGCCGCCGGCCGCCGCCACACCAGAGGACTGAACCGCGAAGATCTGGAGCGCCTTCAAAAGGCGGCCATCCATATACGACAAGTGGCTGTTCTAAAGGAGCTCTCCGTTCCGGTGCTCGGCGCCCTTCAGCAAATAACCCCTCAGATTGCAGCCTGCAGCGCCAATTATGCCGGTCTGCTGAACCTGAAAACAACAGACGGCCGGTTTATTCGCCAGCAGGATATTGACCGGCATCACATGGTATGCGTTTTGGGCCGGGATGTGGCGGAAAAACTTGGCAAAAGCGGGCGGCCCGATGAAAAACTGCGCATCGGCGATCAGATATTTACCATTGTAGGACGCCTGAATCAAGGCGGTCTTGGTGATGCCGCTTCAACGGCGGTATCGGTTCGAAACCACAATGAAATGATCCTGCTGCCCTTGGGAGTAGG
>JAGYOT010000246.1 GCA_018399455.1 Desulfobacterales bacterium | reverse complement strand
GAAAACGGAGAAGAGGCGATAGCTGAAATGCAGCAGTCCTCCGGGGAAGGACAGCCTTATGATCTGGTCCTGCTTGACTACCAGATGCCCGGCATGGACGGCTGCGATGTTGCGGAACGGATTCGGAATGATCCCGCAATCGCCGACACAACAATTGTCATCATCACCTCGGACCTGGGAAGGGGGGATACCCAAAAATTCCGTGAACTGGGAATTGATACATGCCTTACCAAACCGGTCAAACGCGCTGAACTCAAAAACGCCACACTCACAGCCATTTGCGGGGCAAAGACGGTCTGCCGGGACTTTACTCCGCCCGCACCTGAGGTTTCCGGAAAAAATAGAGAGATGCGAATCCTGCTTGCAGAGGATTCCGAGGACAACCGCATGCTTCTGCTTTCCTATTTAAAAAAGAAGCCTTACCGGGTTGATGTTGCAGAAAACGGAGCAGACGCCCTGGAGAGATTTAAACAGAACGTCTATGATCTGGTTCTCATGGACATGCAGATGCCCGTGATGGACGGGTACACGGCAACCCGGAATATCAGGGATTGGGAGATGGAGCATTCAGCCAACAGGACGCCGGTTCTTGCCCTGACAGCCTATGCTTTTAAGGAAGACCGGCAAAAAAGCCTTGACGCCGGCTGCGACGATCACCTGGTGAAACCGATAAAAAAAGGGCCGCTTTTAGAGGCTATTGCAGAAAATGCGAAAACAGGGCCAAGCCCGGAAGCCGGGAAATAACGAACCAATCATTGAAGATCTCGTATTAGCAGGGCATCCGTTCTGATAAGCAAAAAAAGGGAGGAGATGAGATGATCGCAAAAATAATTATCAAACGGCGCTTTCTGAAAAACAAAACGGCCGCAGTCCTGCCCTTGCTCCACGACCTTCGGTTTGCAGCCATGTCAGTGGAGGGCTATATTTCCGGGGAAACCCTGGTGCAGTCCGATGATCCCCAGAACCTGCTAGTCATCACCACCTGGCAAAGCATGGAAAGCTGGCGTCAATGGAAAAACAGTGACAGGCGAAAGGCGCTTGAAGCCATGCTCGACAGCTATAAAGAAACCCCCACGATCTACGAGGAATATATCCTGCCCCCGGCGGCACACCAACCAGCATAGATCAGGCACCGATAGCTTCGCGGACAACCCGGAAAGCCTTATGTATGCTGCCGGCACCATGTCTCCCGGGTAAAACACAGCAGCACAAACGAAAGCGCCACCCAGACCAATATGAGGCTGAAGCCCTTTTGATAGGACGCCAGTCCATATATTCTTACGCCGCCCAAGACCCCGCCATCCCAGTTTCTGTCCAGCACCCAGCCCACGGCAGGCTGAAGAATCATCGGCCCTGCCATCACGCCCATGTTGATGACCCCCGAAACCGTGCCGGCAAGACGAAGGGGGAGCGACTCCTTGACAAAAGCGTAACTTACCACCACGCATCCCGAGCAGAAGCCGGTGAAAAGCAGGGCCGATACCAGCACATAAAAAGGCAGACCCGGGACAAAAAACAGGATTGTCCAGCTGACCAGGCACAGGGCGCATCCCAGGATATAAAGCGGTTTTCTGCGGCCCGACAGGTCCGACAGCCATCCGAAGACAGGCCCCCCCACGGCCCAGGCGACCAGCAGGGCTGAGGTCAGAACGGAAGCCTCAGAGGTTGACATGCCGTAATGCGTAGATAGAAAAGGCACGCCCCACAGCCCCGCAAAGGACAGGGTGGCGCCCACAATTCCGGCCGGGATGAAAAAAAGCAGTCCGGTGTTTCGGTAAGCAAAGACCTCCGCCACTTTTCCGGCGATGTTTTTTAGTGCCCCTTCTCCAGGAGGCTCGTTTTCAGATGCAATCAGATTGGCATAGCCTTTGTCACCGGGCTCATCTCTGACAAAGATCCAGATCAATATCCCGATGCCCATGGTAACAGCGGCTACTGCCAGCATGAGGCTTCGCCAGGAGTATAGGTTCATCAGCAGTCTCAGCGGCGGGCCGGCGGAAACGGCGCCGATAATGCCGAAGAAAAGGGCCATCCCGGTTACTGCGGCAAAATACCGGGAGGGAAACCAGCTGGCTGCCAGCTTTAGCAAACCGACAAAGGCCACTGCCACGGATGCGCCGATCAGCAGACGGCCTGCGGCCGCCCAAAAAATCCCCGGTGCGGCGGCAAACAGGATGGTGCCCAGGCCCGCAACCGTAGCGCCTGCCGTCAGCAGACGCCTTGGCCCCCAGGTGTCGGCAAGGATGCCGGTGGGAATCTGCATGACTACATAGCTGTAAAAATAAAACGCAGACAAGTGACCGAGCACTGTAGCACTGATGCCAAAATCCCGCATGAGCTCATCTGTCATCACGGCCGGGGCCACTCGCTGAAAAAAACTCATCAGGTAAAACAGGGCGCCCAGGCCCCACATAATCCATGACAGGCGTAACGGCGGTTTCTGCTGCGGCATGATCAAGGGAGATCTCTCCTTTGTGGTTTCAAACCCGGAAGTTCTCAAGTTTGGGGAAATACCCTTTTTTTCTTCTTTCCCCTGTTCCTGTATAAAGCGTATCAGGATTTGGTGTTCTGTCAATTACCAAAGCGCCAAGCTTTTTTTCCTTGATGTTACCCAGAGGGTCCCATGCTGATCGTCCCTGTGAAGGCCATATTCAGATTTTTCCTCAGTGCGGCGATACGGACCGGCTTTAACAAGCCCTGAAACATTCAGTTGATATTCAACCCCCCTTCAGGATACCGACCAAGGCTTCAACTCAGGTTATCACCTCCTGTTGTGGGGTCACTTCTTATTCCGTCAAGCAGTCCTTTCCGGGACAGCCCTAACGATTTAAATTTATTATTTTTGCATTGCATGATAGAGTTTTTGTGTTTTACCTTTAAATTCGTCTTTATGATAAAGGAGGTTTTCGATGAAGCCATACAATACCATTCTTACTGAAAGACACGGGACTTCCGGGGTCATCACACTAAACCGTCCCAAAAAGTTAAACGCCATAAACCTGGAAATGAAGAATGAAATATCTGAAGCCTTGTCTGATATGGAAGCGGATGACGAAATCAGCGTCGTTATCATGACCGGCGCCGGTACGGCTTTTTCATCCGGGCATGACAACAGCGACGCACCGGAAAATATATCGGAATTTGTCAGCCTGAAAGAAGAGGATTTGCTCTTTACGCTTGACAAGCCAACCATTGCCGCTATTCACGGATATACGCTGGGAGATGCCTTGCAGCAGGCCTTATTGTGTGACATTATTATTGCTTCGGAAAATACGACAATGGGGTTCATTGGTCCAAAAGTGGGAGGGCTGTGCTATGGTTCGTTTACCGTATTGCCTGCCGTTGTAGGCAGGCATCAGGCCAATGAGCTGCTTTTCACCTGTGAGCAATTTACGGCAAAGGAGGGGTACCGGATCGGCCTGGTGAACAAAGTTGTCCCACAGGAAGAGCTAATGCCGGCTTCCCTTGATATGGCGAATAAAATCGCAAGATGGCCGCAAGCCTCCATTAAGTTTACGAAACGGGCAATGCGCATGGCACTGAGCAATGAAATGCATAAGGGAGCGCTATCCGAAGGCTGGCGTGCAATTTTAGGGGCTATGGCCAACGAATAAAAGGGGAAAGCAAAAGTTGCGGCGCTGATCGCGTCAAGAAGGATTCGGCTTATTCGATATACTCACAGTCGGCTTTCAAATGTTCTCCGCTTACCCTTCCGGGCAATTGCCTGCGACAGCAGGGCCAGGATGGATTTGAATGCCCTTGAAGATGAGCTGAGGAAGGGCAACGTCGGTACAGTCGTTGCCACCCTGGGGACAACCGCAGCCGGTGCCGTGGATCCGCTGTCTGATATCCTTGAGCTCAGGACAAAATATAAATTCCGGCTTCATGCAGATGCCGCATATGGAGGCTACTTTATCCTTGCAGGGAATCTGGATGAGGACACAAGACAGGCATTTGAGAGAATTCCTGAAGCGGACTCCATCGTAGTTGATCCCCATAAACACGGCCTGCAGCCCTATGGCTGCGGCTGCGTGCTTTTCCGGGACCCATCTGTCGGCAAATTTTATAAACACGACTCGCCTTACACCTATTTCAGTTCCGAAGACCTCCATCTTGGCGAGATCAGCCTGGAGTGTTCCCGCGCTGGCGCCTCCGCGGTCGCCTTATGGGCAACCCTGCGGATGTTTCCTCTGACAAGGGGCGGGAGGTTCGCCAGGGGGCTAGAGAACGGCCGAAAAGCGGCCCTTACGCTGTTTGATAAAATCCAGGGTGACAATAATTTTTACA
>JAGYOT010000245.1 GCA_018399455.1 Desulfobacterales bacterium | reverse complement strand
ACAATACATTTGGCGTCTTCGATGATATGGCCGGTTTCGGCCTCAAAGACAAAGCCTTTGGAGACAATATCCGGACCCTGCAAAACAAAGCCGGTGGCTTCATCCAAAACCAGAATCACCACGACCAGGCCCTTTTCCGAAAGCAGACGCCGTTCTTTAAGTACAGAACGACCCACATCCCCGATTCCTTTGCCATCCACAAGCACCCGGTTCGTATCAACGGAGCCTTCAATCCGGCCCCCGGACTCACCAAAACATATCATCTGGCCGTTTTCGGCCAACAGCACCTTTTCCGGCGGAACACCGCATTCCTCCGCAAGTCTGGCATGGTGATAGAGATGCCGGTATTCCCCGTGAATGGGAATAAAATATTCGGGTTGGGTCATATTGATCATCATTTTCAACTCTTCTCGAAAGGCGTGGCCGGAAACATGGATTTCCGAGATGGTTTCGTAAATAACCTCAGCGCCTTTACGAAAAAGGTTGTTGATAATCTTGGCAATGGCTTTTTCATTGCCCGGAATAAACTTTGAAGACAAAACCACCGTATCGCCCGGTTCTATTTTTATCTGCTTGTGCATGCCGGCTGACATACGTGTCAGTGCGGACATGGGCTCACCCTGGCTGCCGGTCGTTAAGATCACCAGTTCATCAGAAGCAAAGGAATTGATATCGGATATATCGATTTCCATCTGCTCCGGTATATGCAGCATACCCAATTCACCGGCGACACGGGCGCTCAGTTCAATGCTTTTTCCGTTAAACACAAGTTTTTTCGGGGTGCTTTTAAGGATATTGACCACCTGCTGGATCCTTGCAATATTGGAGGCGAACAGGGCAATAATGACCCTGCCCGGACTCTGCCTGATAATGCGGCCGAGTGTTTCCCCCACCCGTTCATCCGGCGGCGTATACCCCTGCTTTTCGATGTTGGTGGAATCGGACAGAAGCGCAAGCACGCCCCGGTCCCCAAGGCGGGCAAATTTATTGATATCCGTCATCATGCCGTGGATAGCGGTCTCGGAAAGCTTAAAGTCTCCGGTATGAACGATCCGGCCTGCCGGTGTGTCAAGCGCAAATCCCACACCATCGACAACGCTGTGATTCACCCGGATAAAATCAAATTCAAACGGTGGCAGCCGAAGTATCCGGTCCGGGCTGATTTTGATCAAAGAGGCGGCACCCAGCAGGCCATGCTCTTCGAGTTTGTGCCGTATCATTCCAAGGGTAAACGGTGTTGCATAAACAGGAGCATTGACTTCTCTTAACAGATAGGGCAGCGCGCCCGTATGGTCTTCATGGGCATGGGTGACAACAATTCCGGCCACCCGGTCCCGGTTGGTACGAATGTAGTCCATGTCCGGAATCACATAATCAATACCCAGCATGTAATCCTCGGGAAACATCAGGCCGGCGTCCACGATCACAAGCGTGCCCGCTGCCTCAAAGACCATCATATTCATCCCGATTTCCCCGAGCCCGCCAAGGGCTATAATTTTCAGCATGCGCTCCCCCTGCATCAAATAAATGGGAAAGTCCGGTCGGATGCTCCCTCGCGTTTTTTTCCCGTCAAACCGGTTAAACCCTTATTTCCAGTTCCGCCAGCATGGCATCCAAACGCTCAATAAGCCAAACGATTTGTTCGGGCGTTGCATAACCCATGCAGTCGCAACGGATTCGGTTTTTTGTACGAATCAGAAGCTCAACGGCCACCGTCCGCTCTCTCAGGCAAATGGCTGCGTAAAACGGCTGACAATCGGTATGGGCAGCCTGGATTGGCGTATAAAGCGATTCGTCAAGGAGCAGCCAGTAAATATTATCCAGCTCAGCCGGACCACACACCGCATCCAGGTAGGATTTCACCCGTTCATGATCAGCCGGGGCCAGTTCATCAATAACATACTGTTTCATAAGTCAATCCTTATCACTCCCGACGCATAAACGCAAGCAGAGATTGGTCCTTGAAACCGTGCCTGCAAAAACCGGCCGGCAGACATTGCCCACCCTTTTTGCCTGCCTGCGAAAAAGGGACCATACAGGGCGTTCGTTAGGGGGTTTTGGTCAAAGCACACTGTTTTGTATGGGCAGCTACGGGCGGGTGAGGTGGGAAATCAGCTTCCCCCGGCTGTTTGTGGAATTTAGATGCCGGGGAAAACTGAAAAAAAGAAGGAAACTAAATCTCTTCAACAGTGATGGCGCCGGTCTCACAAACCTCTACACAAGATTCGCAACCCAGACATTCCTCGGCATTTACAGGAACCGATTTGTCATCCTGCATCTCAAAAACTTCCACCGGACATACATCGACGCATTCTCCACAGCCTTCGCATTTTTCCGGGTCAACCGTTGGATTAAAAGCCATTTTGCAAATCTCCTTTCATCAATCCTCTGATTTAATAAGATTTCTTATATACCCCACATTATTCGCCAATTAACCTCTGATTCGAAGAGAATTGTCTTATACCAATTAATAAAGGGAGTCAAGTCCTGTTGCTGATTTTTTAGCCGAAACCTGAAAGCCGGATATAAGAATTTAACAGCATTCCTGTTATTGCGACACGTTGGCATCCAAAAAAACCAGGACGATACCAGCCTCCGGTTCAGACAAAGACCAATGGCCCGCGCTTTCAGACAGCAACAAATCAAGGACAGCCGCAGGCGAGGCAACTGGCAAATGCGCTACTGCCAGAGGACGCATGGCCTGGCGATCCGCTTGGTCTTCCGCATACGGGACATCTATCGCTTCCGGTGTGTTGGCATCAATCAATGCGCTCAAATATGCAATCACGTCACACTTAAACGCTTCTGTTTCCGGCAGCGGGAAAACAGGATCGAAAAGTCTTGCCCCTGGTATGAATTCCAGAACAAAATCAAAAACCGCCCGGCTGGTTGTCACCCAGATTCGGCTAGGTTGCGGTTCCGCTGTCAATAGTCGCAGCCAGCAGGTTATACGACGGGCCGTGAGATAGTGGCCGGGATCTGCACCGGCCTCTGAGCCGAAAAACACGTGCCGGTTATCCCCAGCCCCTTTCAGTTCCGCAAACATTTTTCTCCGGCTGACTTCAGCGGCCTGAAGTTCGGTATTGAGCTCTGCCTGCTGCATGTCGAACTCCTGAGCCAGGGCCAGAAACAAACGGGCCGTGGTCATTGGATCTCCCGATTCAACCCGGGGCCCTCCCCGCAGAATATTGGAACGAATCTCTGCCGCAAAGGCCTCATCGTCGTAGTTTTCAGCCATTGTTTTAAACACATCCAGGTGCCCCTCATGGGCAATCCCCCAGGACCTGAATTTTTCGGTTGCTTCAAGAATCTCCGCTTCACCGCCCCTAACGGGGGCGCGGACATCAATCTGCCCGCTGACTGCGGCCTGTTTAACAGGTGGCGGCTCATTGCCCGAGACTGGCTGGAGAAGCAGAAAAGGCCCCATGGAAGCATAAATGCGGCGGATCAAACGTTCAGAGACATAGGTAAAAGGTGTATAAACCGGCTTCATGTCTGTTCTCCCCCTTTAATTTTCTGATCATGGACCGCAATCCCTTTTTCCAGCAATTGATCCCGTATCCTGTCTGCGGTTTCGAAGTCACCCCGTTTACGGGCCGCCTGCCGCTTCTCGATCATGTCCTGTACCTGCGGATCAAGCGCGGGCGGATTAAAGTCAAAAACCTGAAGCACCTGATCAATATGTCGAAACGCTTCAATAATCTTTTGCGCATCCTCCGGGCTTAATCGTTCTCCGTCAATCAGCCGGTTGATCTGGCGAACGGCTTTAAAAACCACCGCCATGGCATGCGGTAAGTTAAGATCATCATCCATGGCGTGAACAAACCCCTGTTTAATGTCATAGACCAATTGATCGATTTCCGGATAAGGCCTTCCCCCCTCCACCTTGAACAATGCCTGGACACAGGCATCCAGCCGGTTCAGGGTATTTTTCGACTGAATCAGCCGATCGCGTTCATAAGTCAGGGGTTTTCGGTAATGGCCGGAGAGGAGCCAGTAACGAATTTCACGCGGACTAAACCCTTCTTCGAAAAGTGCAGGCAACGTGGGCAAGGCCGGTTTCTCCTCGGCGGCGGAAGTCTCGGTGGGTTCGACCCGTTCACAAAGCAGCCAGTAATTGGCAAGCGGCTTGCCGGTAAGCGCCCGGGCAATGGCCATTTCGTTCTCATGATGGGGAAATAGGAGTTCCCGGCTGCTTGTATGGATATCAAAGGTTTCGCCGAGATATTTCATGGACATGGCGGCGCACTGGATATGCCAGGATGGCCGCACGTTGCCCCACTTGGTTT
>JAGYOT010000244.1 GCA_018399455.1 Desulfobacterales bacterium | reverse complement strand
CCTTTTTTGAGGTCATAACTACCATGGCGTTTGTTTATTTTTATGAAAGCAAGTGACTTAAGATTCCATTTTTTGAGGTTGCCGGAATTAATTGCCTCCACCCCGTCAACCATATCCAGAAGTCGATTCTGGCGGGCTCTGGAAAAGATGGAGTTGCAAACACCGGTATACATAGCGCAATATGGATGGGCAAAAATGATCAAAGCGTCATCATACCTGCGGGCGCGTTCAATAATCTCCTCCATTGTCAGTGCAATCGAGGACATCAGCTCCTTTCCCAGAAAAGGCATTATCTCGAGCCTGTAAAAATGCTTAAGGGCACTGAATTCATGGAAGTAAACGAGTATATGAGCGCCTTCGCGCGAAGTGATTTCGATTCCCGGAATGCTCAACACATCCCTGAACGCTTCCATCTCCAGCGCACCGGCAATGGTATTATGATCCGTAACGGCAATCCCGATGCCCAGTCTTATGGCCTTTTCGGCAATCTCCCGGGGGGTGTTGACGCCATCCGAATAACGGGTGTGCAAATGAAGATCCACAACCGTATAAAGCTGATTTAACGCTTTCAAAGCAGGTAATTCAAAAACAACCCGATTAGTTTGCATGTCCATCTGGAACTGTTCTTCCTCTGATCCGGCAACCGGTTGCAGGAGGCAATAACCAGCCGGTCAATTCATTTTTTTAATATTTATTTATAACAAATCAAACGGAAAAAGACAATAGAACTTATACAGCTTAAGCTTTTATCTTTCTAATTTGAATTTGTCAAAAATGCCGTTAACCTGGAATAATAAGAATTTTATGTATATTGGAAGCGCATTGGATCGGTTTACTGGTCATTCATGGGCTGCCGATTCGTTATTGAAAAAGCTCTGCGGCGCAGCCTACCTTTCACAATTGCAAAATCAGCGCTTGATGAATGAATTCGATGAAAAAAGGAGAAAAACAATGGACAAAGGCAAAACTTATGAGGTCAAAAACCTGTCATTCGCCAGCCAGGGAAAAAACAATATGGAATTGGCGGAACTTAACATGGGTGCCCTCATGGAGGTCAAGAAACGCTTTGAACAGGAAAAACCGCTGAAGGACATTCGGGTCGGCCTGGCGCTTCATGTGACCAAGGAAACCGGTGTACTTGTCCGAACCCTGATTGCGGGCGGGGCCCAAGTTGCCATTACAGGCTGTAATCCCCTGTCCACTCAGGATGACGTTGCCGCCGCGCTTGCTGAAGAGGGGGTCAAGATATGGGCGTACAAAGGGGAAACAACTGAAGACTACTACCGCTATATTACCAATGTCATAGAGTTTAAACCCCATATAACAATTGATGATGGCTGCGACCTGGTCTCGGAAATCCATAAAAACCACACCCATTTGATCAGCGACATTATCTGCGGCTGCGAAGAAACGACCACCGGTATCATCCGCCTGAAAGCCATGGAGGCTGACAACGCCTTGAAATATCCTATGATCGCTGTAAACGACAACAAAACTAAACACTTGGTGGATAACTATTATGGCACCGGCCAGTCCACGGTGGATGGCATTCTTCGGGCTACCAACCTTCTTTATGCCGGAAAGACCTTTGTGGTATGCGGCTATGGGAGCTGCGGAAAAGGCGTGGCGCAACGGGCCAAGGGACTGGGAGCCAATGTTGTGGTTACGGAGATTGATTCTTTCCGGGCGCTTCAGGCCGCCTATGACGGATTTCGTGTGATGAAAATGGCCGATGCAGTTAAAATCGGGGATGTTTTCTGTACCGTCACCGGCAACAAACACATCATCGGTCTGGACACCATGAAACAGATGAAGCATGGAGCGATTCTCGCCAATTCCGGCCACTTCGACATTGAACTGGATTTAAAATCTTTGAATGAAGCTGCAAGCGCCCACAAACAGGTCCGCCCCTTCATGGCCGAATACACCTTGGGCGGGAAAAAACTTTTTGTCCTGGGCGAAGGCCGGCTTATCAATCTGGCCGCCGGGGAAGGGCACCCCAGCGAGGTCATGTCCACATCTTTCTGCGGCCAAGCCTTATCTGTCGAATACGCGGTCAAAAACCAAGGGAAACTGCCTGTTAAAGTCCTCCAGCTGCCGGAGGAAATCGATGATGAAATTGCTGCACTGCAGCTTACCGCCATGGACATCGAAATCGACCAGATGACCCCGGAGCAGGTGGAGTATTTGAATTCATGGCAGGAAGGAACCTAAGCCGTGCAAAACCACCAAATGGAACCGGCAACAAGAACAGGCTGAAAAACCAGGACTTTTTGTCCGCACAACAGGATTTTTATAAATATACCCCCCGCTTGTCCGTTAATCGGCAAGCGGGGGGACGAATTAATCGCTCAAAAAGATACCAGGCTTATCCGAGTTCTTTGATCTTTTCCGTCAACTCAGGCACAAACTCAAGTATATCGGCTTCAATGCCTACATCCGCAACCTGAAAAATGGGCGCCTTGGGGTTTTTATTCACGGCCACGACAAAGGGATTGCCTTTGAGCCCGCCCAGGTGCTGGAAAGAACCGCTGATGCCCAGCGCCAGGTAAACCTTGGGTTTTACAGTTTGACCTGAAGTGCCAACCTGACGGGCTTTCTCCAGCCATTTGGCGTCAACAATCGGACGTGAACAGGACACATCCGCACCCATTGCCTCGGCCAGATCAAATACCATTTCGATGTTGTCCTCTTCTTCAATGCCGCGGCCCACCGATACCAGGACTTCAGATTTAGTGATATCGACCTCGCCCGCTTCAGCCTGGACCGTCTCGAGATATTTGCGTTTTACCGACACATCGCCGATGTCGCCGGATTTGTCAACAATCTCGCCGCCTCCGGCTTTGCTTTCATCCGGCTGAAAAACACCGGGGCGTACATTGATCACCGCTCCGTTGGAAATGTCGGCATGGACGTGCGTGCTGACCTGGCCGGTAAATTCCTGCCGAATCACTTTCAGGGTACTGCCCTCAAGCCCCTCCACATCGACAATATCGGAAATATAGGCAGAATCCATTTTGATTGAAAGCCCGGGGCTTAAATCCATCCCTAAATGGGCATGCGACAAAAGGAGAACACAGTCGCCGGGCAGAATGTTGAGCAGCGCCTTCCTGGCAGCTTCTGCGTCCGGGAACGAGAAAGCGGCATTGTCCACTTTCCAGACTGCATTGTAAGAGGCTGCCATTTCATTGCAGACGGTGTCCAGATCGCCGCCCGAACCCATAACGATGGCCGTTACCGCTGCATCCGGGAAAATCTTTTTGGCAGCTGTCAGCAATTCCAGCGCGGAATCATCCGCTACTCCTTGATTATGCTCGATATATGCAAAAACATCAGCCATTATTTCAACCCTCCTTTGGCTTTCAGGTAATCAATGAGTTTTTCAATGATCTCTTCCGTGCTGCCTTCAAGCATTTCAGCACCTTCGCCCATCTCCGGTACAAAGTAGTCCACGCGGTTGACCTTCTTACCGGCCTCACCGACGCTTGAAGGATCAAGGCCGAGATCAGACGCACCCTGCTTGGGAATTTCCACCGATGCCACTTTACGGATACCGCGGATACCCACATACCGGGGCTCATTGATACCGGTCTGAATGGAGAGCACACAGGGCATCTCTATTTCATACATGTCCTGATTTCCCCCTTCAACCTCGCGGCCGATCTTCAGTTTTCCATCCTGAACCTCAATGGTATTGACAAGCGATGCGTAGGGATAATCCATGATGGCAGCCAGCATCCCCCCGACTTCCGCCGCCCCGTCATCCGCCTGAGCACCGGTCAGAATCAGGTCATAATTGCCCTTTTTGACCGCCCCGGCCAGGATGGTTGCAATACCCTTGCCGTCAGAGGCTTCAAATGCATCATCGCTGAGCAAGAGACCGTTCTCCGCGCCCATGGCCATTTCCCGGCGAAGCACCTCTTCAGACTCGTCGTCACCGACGGTAACCACAGTCACAGACCCTCCGACCTTGTCCACAATCTGGATGGCTTCTTCGACCGCATAATTGTCCCACTCATTGACCGAATAAACGAGATCATCTCTTTCAATGTCATTTCCCTCGCTGTTGATCTCAATCTCATTTTCAGCAGTGTCGGGAACACGTTTCACGCAAACTAAAATTTCCATACTCTCCTCCACCTTATCTGTTTTAAAAAAAGTTAACAGACGTACTGCTAATTTAGCTATTCAACAATATGCCGGGCGATGAGTTCTCCGAGATCAATGACCTCCATTTTGCCTTCCAACCCGGCAACCTTGACTCCGTCCTCAAGGTTGGTCAGACAAAACGGGCA
>JAGYOT010000243.1 GCA_018399455.1 Desulfobacterales bacterium | reverse complement strand
GTTCTTTGTGACCGGGCTGACGCTCCAGTTTCATAACAAAAGGTCCCTGCTCATGACGGATCAGCTTGTTTAGTGCATGTTCCAGGGCAGCAAGACCGTGAAACTCGAACATGCGGGTCGTCCGTACTTTAAGCTCCCCCGGGGTTTGCGGTCCCTTAAGCATAAGAACACAAAGAAGGGCCAGCTCATTTCTGGAAAAATCGGCAACCGCCTGCAGCAGATTATGCTCGTATTTGGCCGTCCGGCTGCCATAGGTTCGGATCTGCCATACCAGATGTTTGTCCCGAAGCTGTTTCAAGCCCTGCTCAACAGCCTCTTTATCCAGATTCACCACCGGCTCCCGGTTGCTTCTCTGGTTGCAGGCATTGAGCAGCGCGTTAAAGGTTAGCGGATAATAGTCCGGCGTGCTCATCTGCTTTTCCAGCAAAACACCCAGAATGCGGACCTCAACAAGATCAAGAACAAAATCCATACCCATCTCCGACATGTTTTCGGGCCCGGCTCCGGCCTTACCCCAAAACTTTCCTATAAAATGTGGAAGCGCTTATTCGTTAACCATGCTTGGTGCTGCGGCCATAGAAACAGTCAGCGCTTTTCATTGCTGTAAAATTAACCGGTCTTTTTCCCGTTAACTTTATGTTTAACAGAAAGGCCGGACGAGACCAACAGATAATGATCCAATAAAAAAACAGCATGGGCAAGCCGCCTCACCTAGTTTTTATATATTACGCTTATACTGCTTATACTTATATTGTCAGGTTGCAAATTAAGGCAAAATATTTTAATTTTTCTTGCAGGATTTTAGTTAAAAAGACTGAAAATAACTATAAAAAAAGCTTAACCCTGTCATGGCCGGTTCAGCAATCATTTATGAGCGATTTACATGGTTTCACCGCCAAGTCAAGGCTGGTCTCTATCCGAATACCCGGCATCTCGCGGAACATTTCGAAATTTCCCGCCGCACAGCCAAACGCCATATCGAGTTTATGAGGGATCGGCTGGGTGCTCCCCTGAAATATGATCATAGCCGTTGCGGCTATGCCTATGATTGCAATGCTTTTGATTTTCCTTTATTGCCGGTGAGCCAGGAAGAAGTTCTTGCGGTCCTGATTGCCCGTAAACTGCTTTCCCATTCTGCTGAGGGGTTCATCAGCAAAACCATGCGCCGGTTGGGCCGCAAGATACTGGACCAGACCGCTGAATTGGGATGGAACAGCGAACATTTGGACCGGCTTTTCTCGTCCACCTGGCACGGATTTACCAGGACATCCGCGAATACTTTTCAGGTCGTCACCAGGGCACTTCTCGAAAATCGACTTATAGAGTTTGCCTATCATTCTCCGCTGTCTGAGGCCCCTACTTCCCGGATGGTGGAACCCCACCATCTACAGCATTATATGGCTTCATGGGTCTTAATCGCCTGGTGTCGTCTACGAAACCAGTGGCGGAAGTTTTATTTGTCACGAATGAGCCATTTGAAAATTCATAACGAAACTTTTATTCCGCGATCTGAGTCCCAATGGCGGCCCATGGTGGAAGGAACTTTTGGCATTTTTCAAGGGGAATCTGCCAGTTTGGTGACCCTGCTTTTCAATGCGTTTCGGGCAAAATGGATTCGGGAGCAGGTATGGCACCCGAAGCAAATGATCCGTGAAATGCCGGATGGAGGCGTCGAACTGAGTTTTAAAGTAGCAGATTTCCGGGAAGTTAAAATGAAAATTTTGGAATTCGGTGCTGACGTCGAGGTAATTGAGCCCACGGCACTACGTAGGGAAGTAGCCGACGAGATTCGCAAGATGAGCCGTATGTATGAGCGATAATAGCCGATTTTGCCAACCAATTTCCGCAGCTCGTCCTCTCTAAAATTATTTTTTCAGGAAGGGGGTCGCTAAATGTCACCCTGGCAATGCTAACTTATAAAGGGGCATTAAAATGCCGGCCCAGATCAAGGTAATCTTATAGACAGATCGGAAGCATTAACATGCAACCTCCCCAGGACAGTAAATCAAAAGAGCCGGAAATTCCCATCCCGGACAAGGCGTTTTTGGCAAAAACCCTTGTTATGCCGGATGGGGAAATCCGGGAAGGTGTTGATGTCTATACGCATTGCAGGATTGTCGGCCTTGTCGCGCGGGAATTGATCCGCCGCCAGCCCGCCTGGCTCAGAAAAACGCTATACCCGCCAGGTAGTGAACTCATCGCTGCAGCCCATGACATCGGCAAAATCAGCCCCGGTTTTCAGGAAAAGATTTACCAGGCATTGGGAGCTCCGCTCGGTTTGGTTTATCGGGAGCTGGACCATTGCGTTGGTGGGCATGCGGCAGTCAGTAAAGCCGCTTTAGCGGACGAAGGCCTTTTTGTTTCAGAAATTGCAGGCCGGCATCATGGTGCGTCACCCGCCAAACACGGATTGAGCAATGACGGGAAATACGGGGGCAAACAGTGGCAGGAGCAACGGCTAAAGACCATCACTGCCTTGAAAGCTTTCTTTCAAACGGATTGGCCTGAGATCGAATCTGAAGTCAAATCAGATGTGCTATCGGGCATGACGACCGTATCGGACTGGATCGGGTCGGGAAGTCTGTTTGATTTTCCAGAGAAAAAAGAACTGGCAAACCGGGAATTGAATCAGAAAATCGGAAAGGCTCTTGATGCCGCCGGATTCGTGCACCCCCAAGTCAAAAAGCACTTACTGTTTGGCGATATCTTCCCCGGTTTTTCGCCCCGCCCGGTTCAGCAGTGTCTGATCGATGCCGTTGACCATTCCGGGGTTTATGTGATGGAAGCCCCCATGGGATTGGGCAAAACAGAGGCCGCACTCTACGCGGCATACCGGGCCATAGAGCAGAACCGGGCCACCGGCATTTATTTTGCCCTTCCCACGCAGCTGACCTCAAACAAAATGCTTGACCGCATGAATGCCTTTTTGGATGCCGTTCTGGAAAGTGACTGCCCAAGACGGGAATCCCTATTGCTGCATGGCAATGCATGGCTCAGAAGCACAATGGGGGAGGAAGGCGAGCCTGGAAAATCGTGGTTTGACCATCGCAAAAGGGGGCTTCTCGCACCTTTCGCCGTAGGCACGATTGATCAGGCCCTTATGGCTGCAATGAATGTAAAGCACGGATTTGTTCGCACTTTCGGCCTTGCCGGAAAAGTGGTTATTCTTGATGAAGTGCATAGTTATGACAGCTATACGGGCACGATTATCGATCACTTGGTTGACGCCCTCCGGCATATCCACTGCACAATTATCATTCTCAGTGCCACCCTGACAACAGATCGACGCGAAACCATTCTTGGCTTGCCCAAATCCGCTTGTAACCCGTGTGCGTCTGCGTATCCCCTGATATCAGCCTTTTCCAATGAAATGGGATTAAAAGCATTTCCTTCAACCGCAGAAGAAAAGGCGAGAGTGAAGGTAAGCATTCATCAGGCGGAAGATGAGGCAATAAATGAAGTTTTGCTAAGAGCTGAACGGGGAGAACAGGTGCTCTGGATAGAAAATACCGTTGAAGCCGCCCAGAAGTGCTTCCAGGTGCTTGCTGCCAGGGCGGCTGAGCTGGGCGTTGCATGCGGACTGCTCCATTCAAGGTTTTTAAAGACAGACCGGGAGGCAAATGAAAGTAAATGGGTCGGCCTCTTCGGAAAAGACGGTGCTGACATGCGAAGCCTGAAAGGGCGTATTCTTGTGGGCACCCAGGTACTGGAGCAGTCCCTGGATATTGACGGGGATTTTATGGTTACAAGGATTTGCCCTACTGACATGCTTCTCCAACGTATTGGGCGGCTATGGCGACACCGTAAAAATGACATTGTGCGGCCGCCTGAGGCAAGGCGTGAAGCCTGGATCCTTTCCCCAACACTTAATGATGCCCTTTTGGATGAAAAAAATTTTGGGAAAACCGCGTGGGTGTATGCGCCTTATGTGCTCTGTCGCACCTTGGAAGTGTGGCAGGCATTAACAGAAATTTTTGTGCCTGAGCAGATCCGGCGATTATTAGAGGAGACATATTTTGAAAGACCTGAAGATGGACAGATGGCGGCGTATAACAGCAAGCTTAACGAGCAACGGAGCAAGCTTAGACAGCTGGCGCGAACTGGATTGTCTACAGACGGAAAAACCCGTCCGGAAAGCATAGCAACAACCAGGTACTCGGAAACAGAAACCGTGGATGTATTGATTATCCGGAAGAGACGACAGGCCAGCGATGGTGTCCGGCTCAGACTCCTCAACGGCAGCGACTTGGTTCTTCCTCCCGGCCTTCGTTATAAGGACAAAAGACAATGGCGGCGGATAGCCGCGATTCTTC
>JAGYOT010000242.1 GCA_018399455.1 Desulfobacterales bacterium | reverse complement strand
TTGGACGCGCATTCCGCGGCCGCCGGAATCCGCCCCGAACTGGAGCAGTTGCTGACCGTGGGCTCCCTATGCAGCCAGGTCAAAATAAACGGCAGCAACAGTTGCGGCGACCCCGAACTGGTCGGCTCGCCCACGGAAAACGCCCTGGTTCACACCGCTCTGGGATACGGCATGGATGTTAAGGCCATCCGCAGGCAGCATAAAATGCTCGAGGTCAACCACCGATCGGAGAAGCGGCCCGTTATGAGCACCATGCACAGGGCGCCGGACGAAAAAATTCTGCATGCCGTCAAGGGCAGCCCCCTGGATGTGCTGGACATGTGCGGCGATTACATGAAAAACGGCGATATTCTGCCCTTAACCGAAGCGGCCCGAAATGCCATTAAGGAACAAAACAACCGGATGGCCGGCAATGCCTACCGGGTATTGGGGGCTGCTGTGCGGACGCTGGAGAGCCTCAACCAGGCCAGAAAGCCCAACGGCTTTGTCTGGCTGGGATTGATTGCCATGTGTGATCCCATCCGTCCGAACGTCAAGTCCGCCATTCGAGCCTTTCATCAAGCCGGCATCCAGACGGTAATGATCACGGGCGACCAGCCCTTGACCGCCGAGGCCGTGGCGCGTGAGCTCAATCTGAGCAACGGCCGGCCCCTCAAACTGATGGACGCATCGGAGATGATGGACGTCTCTCCCGAGGGACTGAAAGATCAGGCGCCGGGCGTCCACGTCTACTCCCGGGTCAGTCCGGCCCACAAGCTGAAGATTGTTCAGGCCATCCAGGCGGGCGGCAAGGTCGTGGCTATGACCGGAGACGGTATCAACGACGCACCTGCGCTCAAAGCAGCGGACGTGGGGATCGCCCTGGGCGAGGACGGCACAGACGTTGCCCGTGATGTGGCGGATGCGGTGCTTGAAAAAGACAACCTGGACACGATTATCCAATCCGTGCGTCATGGTCGCACCACTTACGGCAACATCAAGAAATCGGTGCATTTTTTCCTTTCCACCAATTTTACCGAAATCATGCTCATGGCCGGTTCCATGGGGGCGGGGCTGGGGGCTCCGCTCACCGCCATGCAGCTTCTCTGGATCAATATCATATCCGATATTTTTCCAGGGCTCGCGCTCTCCCTGGAGCCGCCCGAGGCCGATGTTTTGGAGCACCCGCCCCGGCCAGCAGGCGAGCCTATTTTTACCGGCAGTGACTACGGCCGTATGATCCGGGAGTCTTCGGTGATGACCGGCACTGCCATGGGGACATACGGCTTCGGGCTTCTTAAATACGGGATGAGCGGCCAGGCTTCTGCTATGGCATTTCACAGCCTCACCCTCGGCCAACTCCTTCACGCCTTTAGTTGCCGGACGGAGGGCCATACTGTCTTCCGCAAAACAAGCGGCGCGAAAAACAATTGGCTAAACCTGGCCGTCTACAGTTCCATCGGTCTGCATTTGGGCACCATGTTTGTGCCGGGCATCCGGAATTTCCTGCGGCTGGCACCGCTTTCGCCCATTGATACGGCCATGGTTTTTGGATCGGCGCTTTTGTCTTTTTTTGGAAACGAGGCCATTAAAGGCTTTTCCTCACAGATTGCTTCAACTCAGGCTGCCCGTGAAAGGCTCCACCGGGTGCAGGCATTGGATGCCGATGCCGCTTGAAAAAAACCCCCTCCGGCGTGATGCCAAAATGAGGGGGGCATTGTAAAAATTTTTTTTGGGCTAGATTAAAACGGATAGGAAAGACAAGCCGGAACCCTGCAGGGCATAGTCTACCATAAGGCCCAGGGCGGCCCGGCCCATGTAATGGCCGGTTTTTTTAAAGGACTGGTTCAGATGATGGTCCAGGGTGGTTGCCCGGCTCAAATCAACATACTCGCATTCTTCAAAAATCTGAAGCAACTGTTCGGGTGGCAGCAAATCCGGATCATAGTTGACAACAACGCTGCCGGTCAAAGGGTTGGATGAGATTGATTCAACTCCTGCGGCATTCTGGAGGCAATTCCTGATCTCATCCACCATCGCTGGATTGTTTTTAAACATCGGATTTCGGACCCGAAGCCGACCGGGAACATGATGAATATAATGCGCCATTTTCAAGCATCACCTTTTTCTGGTTCATTTTTTTAAACTTAAGTCTTTCAAACACTATATAAGTCCAAAATGTTACAGTTTTATTAAGATCGTGTCATATTTTGGTGTACTTTTAACCATATTTAGCTTTGGGGACGCATAGCCGTTCTCATACAAGCCAAGGGTCAGAAAGAAAGCTACCGGTATTGGCGAAACCCAAGGGAGGCATCGTTTTTTTTGGGTTTTTGAGGGAGTGTTGAATTTCAAGGCCAGCCATCCCTATTGCCGATGTTCAGGTGATGGACCCATGAGGTGAGAGGATTTCATTTTTTTTCTTATTCTGCTGAAATAGATTTTAAAAGGATCAAAGTCCTTGTTGTCTTTGTGCTCTTTGTTCACGCAGGCATCAAGCTCACACCGAAGCTCCATAATGGCGCCAGCTGCACGGTTTGTGAGGGCCCAGACCTTCGAGTCCTTTGGGTAATTGTCGTAAATTGCTCCCATCATCTGAAGCATGCGGTTATGGATGTCTATCAGCTCTAAACCGAGTTCGTTGTGTTTCTCAATAGGAAAACCCATTTTTCGCATCCTTATTTTTAAAATTTTTATAGTGGTTAACGTTGATGCACTCGTAAAAAGTCAGTTTCTGGATGGTCTTTCAAAAAAAGGGACTTTAACACAACCCACCCAGGAAGGAAAGTGTCAAAACCAAGGGAAACAACCAGGCCGCTGTTGTCTCGGGTCAGGACCTGTTTGGCGATTGCATCAGCAGTTGTTGGCGGGAACCCGTAAGTGGCGAAGGTGTCAGATCCAAGGGTTCAACGCCAAGGAGCCTGGATCGTTGCATGAAATCAGGGCATTGATTCTTTTTTACCAGCCTCGGGCGATCAGAAGCATAAATTGGCCAATATGCCTGCAAAGGGGGGAAAAATCAGAACCAAACCCAATCGTAGAAACGTAAATCTGTGCCCGATGATAGCAAGCTCAAACATCGTGGTGATGACTCCCCACAAAGCCCATCCTGTAACACAGGCAACAGCTGTACCCAGCCCTGCACCTGCCTTAAATATCGTAGCGATGACGGGAAAAGCGATATAAGGGCCGCCCGGGATCAAAGCCCCTCCGATGCTTCCAATAAAAATTCCCTTCAAACCGGCTTCTTCTCCCAGCCAGTTTTTGATTAATTCCGGCGGAATAACAACCTGCATGAATCCGGCCAGCATAAAAGCGATAAACAGCAAGGGGGCTGTGTTAATGAAAGTATTCCCGGCAATTCTAAATCCCAGGGTATGGGATCCGTCGCCCTTTTTGTACGCGAAAACGAAGGCGGCGACAGCCAAAACAGCCAGGATAATAAAGGCAATAATCAAGTCTTTTTCCGCCCGCTTTGGGTTTGTCTGATTTGATCCGCGACTTTATTGGCATAGCCTTGAAAAAAGGTATTGGCAATTAGCCCGACGATTACCGGAAAGAGTAAGGTTACAATAAACCTGATATAAGTAAGCCGGGGGCCGAGCAAAGCAAATTCCATTGGCAGCCTGCTCAGACTCCATAAGTTTTTGGCCACCACAAAAGTCACAACCGTGCCTATTTCAGCACCCGAAAGCAGAAAAGAGGCGGCTATCGGATAAAACACATAAGGGCCGCCGGGTATCAGGGCGCCGGCAATTCCACCCAGCATGATTCCTTTTATGCCGGAATCTTTGCCCAGCCATTGGTTTATGGTTTCTTTGGAAACCAGTACCTGAACCATTCCTGCAAAAATAAAGGCGGCTATTAACAGAGGGACAACCCTGATTAACATTTCTCCCCCGGCCATTGCCGCGTGTATAATTATTTCCGGACCTTGGCGGACAAGGCCGACGACGGCCAGAAGTATCGTTAATCCGGACATGATAAGTACCGTGTTTTTCATTCGTGCCTATCCTTGGGTATTTGTTTGAGAACGGGAATCGTTTTCAGAGCACTCCATTGGTTCAAGCGGATTTGTATCGTTCTCAGCGCAGAGCAGACTAAATCTCATGTGGGGCCGGGACAAGGGCCGATGCCCAAGAGCCGTTTTTAAGCAAAGGGCTTAACGGGACGGCATCAATAATTGTCCAATGGGCTCAACCCAATCCAGGTGTTCGGGCTTCATCAGGCAGGATCGAAGACAGGCGACCTGATCCTGGTCCCATTCAATGTCCAGGCTTCGGCTTATTATCGTTTTCGGAAAAGTAGCCACGGCCAGATGAAGGTTTTGCCGGGCTGCGGATTCGAA
>JAGYOT010000241.1 GCA_018399455.1 Desulfobacterales bacterium | reverse complement strand
AGAGCTCCCGTCCTTACCGGGAATCAGGGAATTCGACGAATCATGAAAAGGCCCGCGAGCTGGGTTCCGATAATGGGGACCCAAATAATATAATCCGGGAAGAGCCAGGGGAGGTCGCGTAAACTGTTTGCTGTGACGATAAAGGCATAAAACACGATCACCATGCCGAGTCCAATGGGAATGCCGGCATGCGATTCTTTGCGGCTGGAGGTCATGCCCAGAGGGATTCCGAGCAGAGTAAAGCTGAGGCACGCCATACTCAGTCCAATGCGTTTATGAAACTCAATCAGTGCGCGCATCCGCATTCTCTCCCGCCGGACAGGGTCGAGATTCGGAAAGAACTTGTCCACATCCCGAATAGTGGCGGCCAGATGTCGAGCCCGCATATCTTTGATGCTGCGTGAGATACTGTCACTGTCCATTAATTCCTGGTAACTGACATCGAATTCGTAGGTGTCCATATCGATGATACGTGCGAGGGTGAGATCGCCCCGGTGGTCGGAATCCGGGTATTGTACCTGGACGTCGTTGAGTCTCACCCTCATCAACTTTTCGTCTGGATATAAAATGACAGTACCCTCCCGGGCCCGAATGGTTTGAACGGCCTGACGGGTGGTTGCATCATCCAATTCAATCACCTCCACTTCCTTCAAGAGATGCCCGTTTTTTTCGGTCACATAAATGTCCATTTTGGGAAATTGGACAAAACGCCCCTCGTCGAGGAGGTCTACTGGGTCCAGTTCTTCGACGTTGACCAGAGCCCGACGACGCGCAAAGCGGCTTTCGGGGGCAATTTCGTATTGAATAAATAATGTTAGCACGGAGAGCAGGGTGCCTGCGAGCACTACCGGGGAGATGATTTGCCAAGTGCTGAGCCCGCCGGACCGCATGGCGGTGAATTCGCCATCTACTGATAATCGCCCAAAGAGCAGCAGGGTGGCTACCACGGTGCTGATGGGAATACTGAAGGTGAGAATATAGGGAATATTCAAGGTAAAAATTAATATCAACAGCCCTCCTGGAACCCCCCGGGCCACGTAATCGAGTCCCCGCATGATGGCACCAAGGTAAAGCACCAAGGTGGTTACGGCCAGGGCCATACCAAAATTGACCAGGTAGTCGCGGAGGATGTAACGGTGGACGGTTTGCATGGAGGGAGTATTACACCCCCGCGGAAAGATGACGACGGGCGGATTCCAGGGTGTTAAACAGAAGCATGGTGATGGTCATGGGGCCGACACCGCCGGGCACGGGGGTGATGGCGCCTGCAATCTCCTTGGCTGCATCAAAGTCCACGTCACCGCGCAGGATGGCCACTTTGCGGCCGGTCTTTTCACTGATTTTCTCGCCCACCCGGTTTACCCCTACGTCAATAACGCACGCCCCGGGTTTGATCCATTCGGGTTTTACCAGTCCGGGAACACCGGCGGCCACAATCAGGATATCCGCTCTTTTGCAATGGCCCTCAAGATCTTTGGTCCGGGTGTGCACAATGGTGACTGTCGAGTTGGCGCCCGGCCCCTTTTGAACCATCATGTTGGCAATGGGTTTTCCGACAATGTTGGATCGGCCCACAACCACCACTTCGGCGCCGCTGGTTTCAACGCCGGCGCGAACGATCATCTCCTGAATGCCTGCGGGGGTGCAGGGCGGGAACTTGACTTCATCGCCACCGATCATCAGGCGGCCGACATTGACCGGGTGGAAGCCGTCCACATCCTTGTCCGGATCGATGGCGTTTAACACCTTCTTCTCATCCACATGCTTGGGCAGCGGCAGCTGCACCAGGATTCCGTGAATGGAATCATCCTTGTTGTACTTGTCAATCAGCGCCAGAAGATCAGCCTCGGAAATATCTTCCGGCTGATTATCCTGGATTTCCTTGAACCCGACGCGTTCGGCCGTTTTCACCTTCAAGGTCACATATGAGACAGAAGCCGGATTCTCCCCGACCAGGATCGTCACCAGACCCGGGACCTGGTTGTACTTTTCCTTGATTTCGGCAACCTCTTTGGTGATTTCATCCAGAATCTCTTCACGAATGTCGGTGCCTTTGATAAGTTTTGCAGTCATTTTTCAACTCCTTTCCAAACAATTGAATAATGTAAGTTAAATTTGGGAGACTGATCTTGGACATGAAATCGGTTCCCGATCCTCAGAGCAAATTCGAAATCCATCGCCATCATAATTTTGATGCCTAAATAAACCGGCGTTCATCGCGAACCCGCTTCTGCGGATCAAAGGTCCCGGGCTCCACCAGCCGGACGGCGACTTCCCATCCCAGTGTCTCGGAAATCTCCCGATGCAGCCACTCAACAAAACGCCGCTGTTTTTTCATTTCATCAAAAAAGTTTATATCAGATATCTCCACCATGACCAAGAGCTGATCCGCATCTTCCTCCCTGGTGATCACCAGCTGAAAGTTGGGCTGTCCCCCGCTGACCCGGGCAATGGCCTGCCCTACCTGCTCGGGCGTGATGCTGGTGCCCTTGACCACAATAACCTCATCGGTGCGTTTGAAAATTCTGGAAATCCGGCAGTGCGTGCGGCCGCAGGCACAAGGCGAATAATCGATTCGGGTCATATCTCCGGTGCGCAGCCGGATGAGGGGAAAGGCCTCCTTGGCAATCGTTGTCAGCACCAATTCCCCTTGCTCCCCGGGCGGTAGGGGTTCAAGCGTTTCCGGATCAATGACCTCTGCAATGAAATGATCCTCCGAAATATGCAGGCCATTTTTTTCCGGGCATTCCCAGGCCACGCCCGGGCCAAAAATCTCGGTCAGCCCGTAGGTATCGGTAGCCGTCACATGAAGGCGGCTCTCCAGGTCGCTGCGCGTATTTTCCGACCAGGGTTCGGAGCCGAACAGCCCGTGCTTCAAGGCCAGGCTGTTGGGGTCCACATTCATCTCCTCCATCGCCCTGGCCAGGCCCAAAGCCACCGTCGGTGTTGAGACCAGTGTTGTACTGCGAAAATCCCGCATGATCTTAACCTGCTGATAAAGCCGGCCGGCTGAAATGGGGATAACAGAGGCGCCGATTTTTTCCGCGCCTCCCTGAACCCCGAAAGGCCCGGTAATAATGCCGAAGGTCAGCGCAATCTGCACCACATCATCTTTTCCCACGCCAACAGCCGTCAGATTGCGCGCCATGAGCTCCGCCCAGCTTCGGATATCGTTTTCCGTAAACCCGATCACCACCGGATCATCAAAATTAAAAGAAGCGGTATGCAGGCGCACGACTTCCCTTAAGGGGACGGCAAACATGTCATAGGGGTAGTTGCGGCTCAAATCCCGGCGGGTGATGAAGGGCAGCTTCCGGATATCCTCAACGGACTGGAGATCTTCGGGCATGAAATCGACCTTCCGGAAAACCTTGCGGTAATGCCGCACATTTTTGTAAACCCGGTTTAAGGTGGCCTGCAAATTCTCTAGCTGCAGCTGCTCAATGTCCTGCCGAGTCATGCATTCAATGCGTTCGTTCCAGTATGGCATCTGCGTTATCCCTATTCCCAGATTTCGCGCTGATCTTTTCCCAGGTAGGCGCGCTTGACCTCCTGATTGGCCAGCAGTTCGTCAGCAGATTCCTCCAGCACGACCTTGCCGGTCTCCAGCACATAGCCCCGATCGGCAATTCTTAATGCCGCCCGGGCATTCTGTTCAATAAGGAGAACCGTCAGTTTACGTTCCGCCTGGAGTCCGGCAATAAGCTGAAAAATTTCTTTTACAATCATGGGCGCCAGCCCCATGGAGGGCTCATCCAGAAGCAGAAGCTGCGGCCTTGCCATCAGCGCCATGGCAATGGCCAGCATCTGCTGCTCACCCCCGGAAAGCGTTCCCGCATACTGGGTGCGGCGCTGCCTTAAAATGGGAAAAAGTTCGAATATGGCTTCAATATCGATTTTTAGCGCTCTCTTTCCATACCGTTTATATATGAGATGCCCCCCCAGTTCAAGGTTGTCGTAAACACAGAGGGGTTGAAAAATCTGTCGGCCCTCGGGAACATGGGCGAGTCCCAGCTCCACCATTTTATCCGGGCCTGTATTGGTAATTTCCTGTCCATTGAGATAGATATGACCGGACTGCACCGGGTGCAGGCCGCTGATGGTGCGCAGCATCGTGGTCTTTCCCGCCCCGTTGGCCCCCAGCATGGAAACGATTTCTCCCTCGTCCACGTGAACAGACACATTTTTTAAGACGCGGACCAGGCCGTAGTAGCTGTTAATGTTGACAAGCCGAAGCATATTTGACGAACCACCGCCGTTTCATTTTAAACTATCGCTTATAAAGCTTGATGCACTCGTAAAAAGTCAGTTTTTGGATGGCAAAGCAAAAAGT
>JAGYOT010000240.1 GCA_018399455.1 Desulfobacterales bacterium | reverse complement strand
GGCTCCACACGGGTGATATCGGCATGATTGATGACCGGGGGTTTTTAACCTACCTCGGCCGCAGCAAGGAGATGCTCAAGGTAAAAGGCATGAGCGTTTTCCCCTCCGAGGTGGAAACCCTTCTGGGCCGCAACCCGGCGATTGCCGGCAGCGCTGTGCTGGGGCGCGCCGATTCCGAAAAAGGGGAAATCCCCGTGGCCTTCGTTCAACTGAATCCCGGCCATGTGGGCAAAATCAGCGAATCGGACATAAGCGCTTGGTGCAAAGACAACATGGCGGGCTACAAAATCCCGGAAATCCGGATTATTGAACAGCTTCCGCTCACAGCCACCGGCAAGGTGCAGAAGGAACAGCTAAAAGACAGACTTTAACGAAAGGCAATACCGGTATATGAAGAAAAAGCTCCTGGTTGCCAACCGAGGCGAGATTGCGGTCCGCATCATCCGGGCCGCGGCCGAAATGCACATCCCGACCCTGGCTGTCTATTCAGAAGATGATGCCAGATCCCTTCACATCCGCATGGCGGATGAAGCCGCAGCCCTTGCCGGCCGCGGGGCGGCAGCGTACCTGGACCAGGCGCAGATTCTCACCATTGCCGAAGAAAAGGACTGCTGGGCCATTCACCCGGGCTACGGCTTTCTTTCGGAAAATGCGGAATTTGCCCGCCGCTGCGAATCCGCCGGGCTCATCTTTATCGGGCCTTCAGCGGAAACCCTCGAGCTGTTCGGCGATAAAACCAAGGCGCGGAACATGGCCAAAGACTGCGGGATCCCGCTGCTTGAGGCAACAGCCGGCGGTATCACTCCGGAAGCGGCCCGTGAATTTCTTGCCCTGCATGGCGGAACCGGCGGGGTCATGATCAAGGCATTGGCCGGCGGCGGAGGACGCGGCATGCGTGCGGTAAAGAGCCCCGCTGAACTCGAAGCCGCCTTTCCTCTCTGCCGGTCAGAAGCCGAGGCCGCCTTTGGATGCGGCGAGCTTTATGTTGAACGGCTGATCCCGCAGGCCCGCCACATTGAAGTTCAGGTTATCGGTGACGGCACCGGATGCGTGAGCCACCTCTGGGAGCGTGAATGCAGCCTGCAGCGGCGGAACCAGAAAGTTATCGAAGTTGCCCCCAGTCCCACCCTCGATCAAAGCCTGCGGGAGAAACTCGCCCATGCCGCCCTGAAACTGGCGGAACAATCTGCCTACAAAAGCCTGGGCACTTTTGAATTCCTGATGGATGCAGACCTCGGGGCCGAAGAAAACGCCTTTTATTTTCTCGAGGCCAACCCCCGGCTCCAGGTGGAGCACACCGTCACCGAAGAAATCACGGGCATTGATCTTGTCAAAACGCAGATCCGAATCGCGGCGGGCGAGACCCTAGATCAGCTTGGCCTGCTGCAGGATTCGATTCCGGCGCCTGAGGGCTATGCCATACAACTGCGGATCAACATGGAAACGATTGCTGAAGACGGGGCGGTTGCCTCCTCAGGCGGGACCTTAAGCGTTTTTCATCCCCCGCTGGGCCCGGGCATCCGCGTGGATACCTTCGGCTACCCCGGCTATCCGACGCAGCCGGGATTTGACTCGCTTCTGGCCAAGCTCATCTGCCGCACCCGGAGCAAAACCTATGGAGACGTATTGACAAAGGCCTACCGGGCCCTGTGTGAGTTCAGTATCCAGGGGGTTGAGACCAATATCAGGTTTCTCCGGAATGTTCTCAAGCACCCGGATGTTGCTGAAAACCGCATAACCACCAGGTTTCTGGAGGAAAACCGGAAAATCCTCTCAAACCCCGGGACCCGGGACACTCACAGGACCTTTTATTTCGATAACGCCCCGGCGCTGAATACGCAGGCAGGAGAGCTGTCAGGCAGCGACATGGCAATCGATGCCGCCTTATGCCGGGCTCCTGAAAACACGCTGCCCGCGGTGGCTCCCATGCCGGGAACCCTTGTCCAGATTGAGGTCCGGGAGGGCGATACGATCCATGAAGACCAGCCCATTGCGGTTCTTGAATCCATGAAAATGCAGCATATCGTGGAAGCCCGGGTCAGCGGTGTTGTCCGGTCCATCTGTGCCAACCAGGGGGATACAATAATAAAAGGCCAGCCCCTCATGTTTATCGAACCCGGGGCAGTTGATGCATCCCGTGAGGATGCCCGGAAACAGACGGATCCGGATTATATCCGGCCGGATCTGGCGGAAGCCGTTTCCCGCCACCGGGCAACACTGGATGAGGCCCGGCCCGAGGCCGTAAAAAAACGGCGAAAAACCGGCCAGCGAACCGCCAGGGAGAACATTGCCCATCTGGTGGATCCTGGCACCTTTATCGAGTACGGCGCCCTGGCCGTTGCCGCTCAGCGACGCCGGCGCTCCCTGGAGGAGCTTATTCAAAAAAGTCCGGCAGACGGGTTGATCACCGGCATCGGGTCCGTAAACGGAGACCTGTTCGACGATGCCCACGCCCGTTGTGCAATATTATCATATGACTACACGGCACTTGCCGGCACCCAGGGGGCGTTTAACCATCAAAAAACCGACCGCATGCTGCATCTCGCTGAACAATGGCGCCTGCCTCTGGTCCTTTTTGCTGAAGGCGGCGGCGGCCGGCCCGGCGACGTGGATACCATGGAAATGAAAGTGGCCGGCCTGGACCTGGACACCTTTACGCGCTACGCCAGCTTAAGCGGCCTGGTGCCCGTGGTGGGTATTGTCTCAGGCCGGTGCTTTGCCGGCAATGCCACCCTTCTTGGCTGCAGCGATGTTATTATCGCGGCAAAAGGGGCGAATATCGGCATGGGCGGCCCGGCCATGATTGAGGGAGGCGGGCTGGGCGTCTGCCGGCCTGAAGATATCGGTCCCCTTGATGTTCAATCCCCCAACGGCGTCGTAGACATCGTGGTTGAAGATGAAGCAGAGGCCGTGGATACCGCAAAACAGTACCTGGCCTATTTTCAGGGACCACTTGAAGAATGGCGGTTTTCCGACCAGCGCCGGATGCGGCACCTGATACCGGAAAACCGGCTGCGTGCCTATAACGTCCGGGAAATTATCAAGACCCTGGCAGACGAGGGCTCGGTCCTTGAACTGCGCCGTGAATTCGGAGTAGGCATCATCACCGCCCTCATCAGAATCGAGGGCAGGCCTTTCGGTCTGAGCGCAAACAACTGTTTTCACCTGGGTGGCGCCATTGACGCGGATGCGGCGGATAAGGCCGCAAGATTTACTCAGCTTCTGGACGCCTTTGATCTTCCTTTGATCACACTTTGCGATACGCCCGGCTTCATGGTGGGCCCGGATGCAGAAAAAACGGCCCAGGTCCGCCATTTTGCCCGCATGTTTACCACGGCCGCAGGCGCCACTATCACCATGTTCGCCGTGGTGCTTCGCAAAGGATACGGCCTGGGGGCCATGGCCATGGTCGGCGGAGGCTATCACCGGCCGGTGTTCAATATCGCCTGGCCGACCGGCGAGTTCGGCGGCATGGGGCTTGAGGGCGCTGTGAAGCTGGGCTTTAAAAAGGATCTGGAAGCGGTTGAAGATCCCGGGGAACGGCAGAAGCTCTATGATTCTCTGGTGGCCGGGGCCTATGAGCACGGCAAAGCCATCAACATGGCGTCGTTTCTGGAAATAGATGATGTTATTGACCCGAAAGATACCCGCCGATGGATTTCCCGGGGGCTTAAATCGCTTCCTCCGCCCGAAAAAAGAATCGGAAAAAAGCGATCCAATATTGACACCTGGTAGGGTTTCCATCAATAATGCGGGAACAATAAACTATAAAAACCCCGAACCTTACACAGCAACACGAAGGAGGCAGTATGGCTAAGATGACCAGTCGCATGAAAGAGCTTTTCGAGAAGGTGCCGACAGCGGTTTTGGCAACCACAAGTCCGGACGGCGTCCCCAATGCAGTGCCGGTAGGTACCAAGCAAATTATTGATGATGAAACCATCCTTATCTCGGATCAGTTTTTCAACAAAACCCGGGCCAACATGGAGGCCAATCCGCAGGTGGCCGTATCCTACTGGGAAGAAAAGGAAGGCTACCAGCTCAAGGGCAGCATTACCATTGAAACCTCAGGAAAACGCTTTGAGGAAACCGCCAAATGGATCGAGGAGCGCGGAAAAAAAGCCGGACTTCCGCTTCAGTCAAAGGGGGCGGTAATTCTTAAAATCGAGGCCATCTACGGGCTGTCGCCGGGACCCGGAGCCGGAAAACAACTCGCCTGAAAAAATGCCCAAAAAGCCGGCATCCCGTCAGTCGGGCATTACCCGCCGGCTTTTTGAAACCCCATCAATATTGATGCACGCGTAAAAAGTCAGTTTCTGGATGGCAAAGAAAAAAGTTCA
>JAGYOT010000024.1 GCA_018399455.1 Desulfobacterales bacterium | reverse complement strand
TGAGACCATGGCACTTGAGATGCCGCCCCGGCAACTTATGGATTGGTGGGGGCGTCAGCGGCGGATCATGCTTGAGGCGCTTCCCAAATGTGACCGGAAGGACCGACTGCCCTGGTATGGGCCGCCCATGAGCGCTCTTTCCTTTACAACCGCCCGATTGATGGAAACCTGGGCTCACGGGCAGGATATTTTTGACACGCTTCGGATCCGGCGCATCGGGAGCAACCGACTCCGCAATATTGCCTACCTGGGAGTCAAAACCTTTGGATGGACATACATGAACAGAGGTCTGGAAGTCCCGCAAACCCAGGTTCGGGTCAAGCTCTCCGCCCCTTCCGGCGATACCTGGAACTGGGGTCCGGCGGATACCGAAAACCGGATCGAAGGGCCGGCTCAAGACTTCTGCCTGGTGGTGGTCCAGCGTCGTCATGTTGATGACACGAATCTCAACGTGGTTGGCAGTGTCGCCCGGGATTGGATGCTCAAGGCGCAATGTTTTGCCGGCCCGCCGGTCGACGGCCCCAGGCCGGGAGTACGGGTGATCCGGACATCCTGAACAGGGCTACAGTCTATGGAAAAACGCTTCAATGAAAACGGAACCCTTAAGCCTGGAACATGCCGGGCTGCTGTCAGCACCATTGAAAAAACTCGGCAACGGACTTTCAGAATATGAATTTGCCAACCTTTTTCTTTTTCGGCAAGTCCATGACTACGTCCTTTTCTTAAACGGCAGCGGGCCTGTCGGTCTGAGCGGAACAACCTACGACGGAAAAAGTTGCTTCCTGCCCCTTTTTGATCCGGGCGAAGCCCCACCTGAGTACCTTTGCCGGCTGATTGAGGGACATGACTGTTTTTTCCCCATCCCGCACAGGGATCTTAAGCATTTTGATCCGGAACGGTTCGTTCCGGACTATCAGCTGGCAGACGCCGACTATGTCTACCGGGCGGAGACTTTCAAATATTATAAAGGCCGGAAACTGGCCAAAAAACGCAATCTGGTAAAACAGTTTCTGGCCGCCTGCACCCCGGATTACCGCCCTTACCGTCCGGGGATGAAAAAAGATGCGGAATCGGTACTCAACCGCTGGCAGCGCCATACGGGAAAAAGCATTTCAGCAACGGATTATTGTCCTGCCCTTGAGGCTCTTTCGCTCAGTCATGAGCTAAATCTGTTCGGGTTTTGTTATTATGTGCATGGCGCGCCGGAAGGCTTTTTGCTCGCCGGGGAAAACACCCCGGGGATGTGCACCATTCATTTTGCCAAGGCAAACCGGCAAATAAAAGGCATCTTCCCCTACATGTTCCATCATTTCGCCAATGCGCAGGGAGACCGGTTCCGATTCTACAACTTTGAACAGGATCTGGGCAAACCCAACTTCAGGAAAACGAAACGCTCCTACCAGCCGGACCGCCTGCTTATCAAATACCGGATCAAAGCCAGCTAAAACCGCCTGTCTAAGCCCAATGCCCGCCTTGCTTTCTTGCTCAGGCCTCTCAGCTCATTTTACGACTCGCTTAAATGAGCCGTGGGATCTTGCGTGTAGAAAGAATCCTCCTTTTTTGAACAATGTTCAAGATTTAAAATAAATATTATTCCGCATTTGATTGTTTCTGTTGACAAACAAAATTTTTTTTGTTCATATTATTTTATCGTGATCAGGAAAAATAAGGCACAATATGTCCCTGCAAATACAGAGTACCGAAGCGTATCTGAAATGACGGGGGTTGAGGCGCAACGTGAGGTACTGTTCCTCTTGTAAAGCCGTCAAGTCTTTGAGAAGCCTTCAATCTGGTGATGCCATTTCCCAAAAAACACACAAATGAACCAATATTACCCAAAACTCCAGTTAACGATAATTAGATTCTTGCGCGCGCCCTAAAGGAGTCACGGCTTTTCGGCAACTGCCTGCAAAGCTTTCACAAGGCCGGATAACGGGCGGTATACAGAAGTATACAAAAGGAGAGCCATATGAGTAAAGAAACCGAAACATACCAATCCAAACACCCTATCCGTGTCGTGACCGCCACCTCGCTTTTTGACGGCCACGATGCCGCCATCAACATTATGCGCCGCATTCTCCAGGACACCGGCGCTGAAGTCATCCATTTAGGCCACAACCGATCCGTTGCAGAAATTGTAGACGCCGCCATTGAAGAGGACGCGCAGGGTATCGCCATCTCCTCCTACCAGGGCGGGCACATGGAATTTTTCAAGTATATGTATGACATGCTGCTCGAAAAGGGGGCTTCGCAAATCAAAATTTTCGGCGGCGGAGGCGGCGTGATCGTTCCGGATGAGATCAGCGAACTGGAAGCATACGGGATCACAAGAATTTACTCACCGGCCGACGGCGCCAAGATGGGGCTCCAGGGCATGATAAACGACATGATGGAGCGGATGGACTTCTCCACCGTAGATTGGGACCATATCAACACCCAGGCCCCGGACCGGGAGAACCCGGCAGCCATCAGCCGGCTGATCTCGACCGCTGAACTCGCACTTTCACGGGATGACAACAAAATCCAGGAATTGCGGGCACGGATCAAAGACGAAATGCCGGGAACCAAAATTCCCGTTGTCGGACTTACCGGGACGGGAGGTGCGGGGAAATCCTCGCTGACAGATGAACTGGTGCAACGGTTTCTCTATGACCATCCGGAGCTTCAGATCGGCATCCTCTGCTGCGACCCGTCGCGCCGAAAGACGGGGGGCGCGCTTCTGGGCGACCGTATCCGCATGAACGCCATTGATACCCCGAGGGTATATCTGCGCAGTATGGCCGTGCGCCGCACCAGCCAGGAACTTCCCCTGGTGCTGCCCGATGCGGTTGATATCCTGAAGGCGGCCAAAATGGATCTGATTATTGTTGAAACCGCCGGCATCGGTCAGGGCTCCTCCAACGTTTTCGATTTAACCGACCTGTCCGTTTATGTTATGACCAGCGACTACGGGGCCTCCACCCAGCTTGAAAAAATCGACATGCTCGATTATGCGGACCTGGTAGTGATCAACAAGTTTGACAAGGAAGGCAGTGAAGACGCCCTTCGCGACATTCGCAAGCAGGTCCAGCGGAACAGAAAGGCGTTTGACCAGAACGTAGCCGATATGCCCGTTTTCGGTACCATCGCGGCCAAATTCAACGACGACGGCGTCACCGCCATGTACCAGCATCTGATCAGGCTGCTCTCTGAAAAAACCGGAGTTTCTTACACGTCGAGCTTTCCGGCAAGCGATATCAAGGTATCGAGTTCCAAGTCCATCCTGGTCCCGCCGGACCGGACCCGCTACCTGTCGGAAATTTCGGAGACACTGCATAAGTACCACGAAGAGACCCAACAACAGGCCCAGGTCCTAAGGCGCGCCTGGCATATCAAGCAGACCGCCGAGCAGATTTCCGGAAGCGATCTCTCCGGGGATACACAAACCCTTATGGAACGGCTTAAAGCCGAAGTTGAAGCCGCAGAGGAACGCCTCAATCCGGAAACCCGGAAGCTGACTGACGAATGGCAGCACATCAAGGAGGATTACTCAGGCGACGAATACGTCTACAAGGTCCGGGACCGGGAAATCCGGATGCCTTTATACACCCGATCGCTTTCTCAATTAGACATCCCCAAGATTGCCCTGCCGCGATTCACGGATCCCGCTGACCTCTATTCCTGGATGCGGAGGGAAAACGTCCCCGGCCGGTTTCCTTTTACCGCAGGGGTCTATCCACTGAAGCGAAGCGACGAGGACCCGACCCGAATGTTTGCCGGAGAAGGCAACCCGGAACGGACCAACCGGCGATTTAAGCTCCTTTCCGAGCACTCCCCCGCCAAACGGCTTTCAACCGCCTTCGATTCGGTGACCCTGTACGGCTTTGATCCGGATCTCCGGCCGGATATCTACGGCAAGGTAGGCAACGCCGGAGTCAGCATCTGCAACCTGGAGGATGTCAAAATTCTTTACGGCGGTTTTGACCTGGCCGCCCCCAGTACCTCGGTATCCATGACCATCAACGGGCCGGCCCCCATTATGCTGGCCATGTTCTTCAATACTGCCATTGATCAGCAAAAGGACCGGTTTGAAGAGGAAAACGGAAGAAAACCCACAGACGCAGAAGCCGAAGAGATCAAACAGCGGGTTGTATCCAACGTCCGGGGAACCGTACAGGCCGACATTTTAAAGGAGGATCAGGGACAGAACACTTGTATTTTCTCCATTGATTTCGCCCTTAAGATGATGGGCGACATTCAGCAGTATTTTATCGACCACGATGTGAAAAATTTCTACTCCGTTTCCATTTCCGGCTATCATATTGCAGAGGCCGGCGCCAACCCGATTTCCCAGCTGGCCTTCACCCTGGCCAACGGATTTACCTTTGTCGAGTACTATCTCTCGCGTGGCATGCCGATTGATTCCTTTGCCCCCAATCTCTCCTATTTCTTCTCATCCGGAATGGATCCGGAATACAGCGTTATCGGTCGCGTGGCCAGGCGGATATGGGCCGTGGCCATGCGGGAAAAATACGGGGCGAATGTGCGCTCGCAGATGCTCAAATACCATATCCAGACCTCCGGCCGTTCGCTTCACTCGCAGGAAATCCAGTTCAATGATATCCGCACCACGCTGCAAGCCCTTTACGCCATCTACGACAACTGCAACAGCCTGCACACCAATGCCTACGACGAGGCCGTGACCACGCCATCGGCTGAAGCGGTCCGCCGCTCGCTCGCCATCCAGTTGATCTTAAACCACGAGTATGGCCTGACCAAAAACGAAAACATGAATCAGGGCAGCTTCATCATCGAGACCCTGACGGATCTTGTGGAAGAAGCCGTGCTTGCTGAATTTGACCGGATCACTTCCCGGGGCGGCGTTCAGGGCGCCATGGAACGCGGCTACCAGCGCAGCAAAATCCAGGACGAATCCATGTATTACGAATATCTGAAACATACCGGCGATCTTCCCATTATGGGGGTTAACACCTTTCTTAATCCCAGCGGCGAGTATGAGGTGGGTGATTTGGAGCTCTCGCGGGCCTCGGAAGACGAGAAGCAGTCCCAGTTAGAGCGTTTGAACAGCTTTGTTGAAAAAAACAAGGCGTATTCACCGGAAGCCCTGAAACGCCTGAAAGATACCGTAATTTCCGGAGACAATATTTTCGCCGAACTGATGCACACCGTGCGGTGCTGCTCAATCGGTCAGATTACTCAGGCGCTTTACGAAGTAGGCGGCAAATATCGGCGTAATATGTAATCATTTAAATTTTATTAATATTTACTATAATGGAGATGCGATGAAAGAAGCCGTCATTGTCGGAGCGGTCCGAACACCGCTCGGCTCATTTAATGGTTCACTGACCAATACGGGCGCAACAGATCTGGGCGCCATGGTGATAACCGAGGCCCTAAACCGGTCCGGCATAGAAAATAAACAAGTCGATGAGGTCATTATGGGCATGGTCCTGCCATGCGGCTATGGACAGAATCCGGGGCGGCAGGCCGCGGTCCGGGCCGGGCTTGATTGGGATGTGGGCTGCATTACGGTCAACAAGGTTTGCGGCTCGGGGCTTAAATCCGTCATGCTGGCGGCCCATGCCATCTACTGCGGGGATGCCGAGGTCGTGGTCGCCGGGGGGATGGAAAACATGAGCATGGCGCCCTATTACATGGAAAATGCCCGCTTCGGCTACCGCATGGGCCAGGGACGTATTGAAGACCATATGGTGCATGACGGACTTTGGGACATTGTCAATGATTTCCACATGGGGATTTCAAACGATCTGTGTTCTGAAAAATACGGTGTCAGCAGGGAAGACCAGGATCGTTTCGCGGAAATGTCTTATAAAAGGGCTCTTGATGCGATTGCTTCCGGGCGCTTCGACGCAGAGACCATGACCGTTGCCGCAAAGGACAGGAAGGGGAAACCCTTTGAATTTAAAAAAGATGAAACCGCCCGCCCCACTGACTTTGAGACCCTTTCCAAAATGCGGCCGGCATTTCAGAAAGAGGGATTTGCCACTGCAGGCAACTCCTCGATTATCAGCGACGGGGCTGCGGCTGTAGTTGTAATGTCGCGGGAAAAGGCCGAAAAACTTGGCTGTCAGATCCTTGCCACCGTCGGCGCTCAGGCTTCGGCCGGCATTGATATGAAGTACGTGCTCATGGCACCCATGTATGCCATCCCGCGTTGTCTTAAAAAAGAAGGCAAAAGCCTCTCTGACATTGATCTTTATGAGGTCAACGAGGCCTTTTCAGGCTCCACCGTTGCAGTTCTCCGGGAACTTTCCCTGAATACGGACAACGTCAACGTCAACGGCGGCGCGGTTGCCCTGGGCCACCCCATCGGCGCCAGCGGTTGCCGGGTTCTGGTAACTCTTATTTATGAAATGATGCGGCGCGACCTGAAGACGGGCGTGGCATCCCTGTGTTTGGGAGGAGGAGAGGCTGTTGCAATGGTCGTTAAACGGTGATGGCTTCCCGGAAAGGCGAATTATCGATTACCCATAGATTCTTGAAGGAATAAGACAATGGAGATTAAAACTATTATGGTCGTCGGCGCCGGCCAGATGGGCAGCGGGATTGCCCAGGTGGCGGCTCAAAGCGGATACAAGGTCCATTTAAACGACATCTCGCAGGATCTGGTGGACAAAGGACTGGCCGGGATATCAGCCGGTCTGGAGCGAATGGTAAAAAAAGAAAAAATCAGCCCTGAAGAAAAAGCGGGCGTGATGGAACGGATTCAGCCAGCCGTAGAGCTTGCTCCGGCAGCAGAATGCGACCTTGTCATCGAAGCGGCCATTGAAAAAATGGAAATCAAGGCCGAGATTTTCAAAAAACTTGATCAGACCGCGCCATCCCATGCCATCCTCGCATCCAACACCTCGTCTCTTCCCATCACCTCGATTGCCGCGCATACCAGCCGACCTGAAAGGGTGATCGGTATGCATTTTATGAATCCTGTGCCGGTAATGAAGCTTGTGGAAATCATCAACGGGCTGGCAACAGATTCGGATGTCACGGATACCATCCGGAACACCGCCGAAGCCATGGGAAAAACGCCGGTTGAATGCCGGGATGTCCCCGGTTTTGTATCCAACCGGGTGCTCATGGTCATGCTCAATGAAGCCCTGTGGGAACTCTATGAAGGTGTTGCCACCGCTGAGGGCATCGATCAGATCATGAAACTGGGCATGAATCACCCCATGGGGCCCCTGGCCCTGGCTGACCTGATCGGTCTTGACACGGTGCTCTCCATTCTTGAGGTGCTCCAGGACGGTTACGGAGATCCCAAATACCGGCCCTGCCCGCTATTAAAATCCTATGTGAATGCCGGATGGCTGGGCAGAAAAACCGGGAAAGGCGTTTACGACTATAAATAATAAGGGGTATATCCGATATGCAGCTCAACAAAGAACAGGCCATGATTCAAAAAATGGCCCGGGAGTTTGCCCGCAAAGAATTAGCCCCGCTTGCCGCCGAACGGGATCAAAACCATGAATACCCGGAAACGAGCCTGAAAAAAATGGGGGAGCTGGGGCTTCTGGGGATGCTTGTCCCGGAGGAATACGGGGGCGAGGACATGGATACGGTTTCCTATGCCCTGGCCATGAGTGAAATCGCCTATTCCTGTGCCTCTACCGCTGTGATCATGTCGGTGCACAACTCCATCTGTTGCGGAAGCCTGCTTCGATTCGGAACTGAAGAACAGAAAAAAAAGTATCTTGAGCCCATGGCCGCAGGCGAATTCATCTGCTCCTTTGCCCTCTCCGAGCCCGAGTCCGGATCCGATCCGGCAAGTTTGACCACATCTGCGGAGAAAAGGGGAGACCATTATATTTTAAACGGCACCAAACGGTGGATTACCGGCGGCGCCACCTCGAAGCTGTTTATTGTACTGGCCAAAACAGACCCGGATACCGGCCACAAAGGAATTTCCGCTTTTCTTGTCACGCGTGAAATGGAGGGCTTTTCAACCGGACGCCTGGAGGATAAAATGGGCCAGTGCGCCTCGGACACGACGGATCTGCTTTTCTCCGACTGCCGGGTGCCTGCGGATCATCTGCTGGGAAACGAAGGGGACGGCTTTCTGGTTGCCATGTCCGGACTGGACGACGGCCGGATCGGTATTGCTGCACTGGCAGTGGGTCTCGGCCAGGCCGCTCTGGACGAAGCGACCGGCTACGCCAAACAGCGGGTCCAGTTTGGCCGTCCGATAGCTCAGAACCAGGGCCTTCGCTGGATGATTGCAGATATGGCTACAGAGGTGGAGGCTGCCCGCCTCCTGGTCTTAAATGCAGCCGCCAAAAAGGACCTTGGGGAGCGATGCAGCAAGGAAGCCTCCATGGCCAAACTCTATGCCTCGGAAATGGCCAACCGCGTGGCCGGTCAGGCGCTTCAAATTCACGGCGGCTACGGCTATACCCGGGAATTCCCGGTGGAGCGCTTTTACAGAGACGCCCGGGTACTGACGATTTATGAAGGGACTTCCCAGGTACAAAGAATCGTGATTGCCAATGAAGTGCTGGGGGACCGGAAAAAACGCAAAGAAAACTAAAAGGAGGTTTCCGAATGGGATATGACACCATTAAGACCGAAATACAGGATCATATCGGATTTATCACATTCAACCGGCCGGATCGGCTCAATACCTTCAATACGGAATTAGCCGTCGAATTCAATGACGCGCTGGAAGAATTTGAAAACGATACCAACGTCTTGGCCATCATTGTCGCCGGCGAGGGCAAGGCCTTCTGCGCCGGCATCGATGTCAATGAACTCAAAGGCAAAAAATGCCTGGATTACTACTTTTGGGGGAGACAGATGGAAGCCATGAGCGTTCGCATCTCGAACATGGGAACGCCCGTTATCGCAAGTGTCCAGGATCTGGCGGTGGCAAACGGCATCGGGGTTGTTGCCTCGGCGGATCTGGCGATTGCAGCGGAAGGCGCCCGTTTCGGCGCTACCGCGGTCAATGTCGGCCTTTTCTGCATGGGGCCGGCTGTTGCCCTTTCCAAAAATCTCGGCCGCAAAAAGGCCCTTGAACTCCTGCTTACCGGTGACATGATCACCGCGGAGGAGGCTTATCGTATCGGTCTGATCAACCATGTGGTTCCCAAAGATGAGCTCTCCGAGAAAACACTGGCCCTTGCCCGGAAACTGGCCAAAAAGAGTCCCCTGGCCGTCCGGCTGGGAAAGAGATCCTTCTACCAGATGGAAAACCTGGATTATGAAAAAGCCTATGAAATGGTGAATAACCATTTTGCCCTGCTCTGCAGCACCGAGGACGCTCATGAGGGGGTGGATGCCTTTTTGAACAAGCGCAGTCCGGAGTGGAAGCTTCGTTAAACATCGGGCTTGAGTCTGCGGAGACTGTTTTGGAGATATGAACCAGTTTTTTTTTCGCGTCTGTAAACAGGGTTTGCAAACGCAAAAAACAATTGCCTCATAGAGCAGATTTTGCAAACTCAATATTTGTTCAACAACCAAATGAGAGGGAGAACACTGATGGCACTGGAAAGCATTTACAAGGAAGCGATGGAAATCAACACCACGGACGACATGGAGAAACGCAAAAAGGAGGCAAAAGCTTTCTTCGAGAAGCTCAACCACATGGAGCTTCCGGCGCACTTCAACTGGGCGGAGGAAATCTTTGAAGGGCTTCATGTAAAAGAACGCGGCGATCAGCCGGCACTGTTATGGGCGGACATGACCTCAGGACAGGAGCGGACCTTATCGTACCGGGAGCTGGCCGGGGAAGCGAACAAGTGCCTCAACTTACTCCGCAAAAAGGGGGTTGATAAGGGCCATAACATGTACATGATGATCCCCATCGTCCCGGAAACCTGGATCTCCACTCTGGCCTGCATAAAAGGTGGCCTGATCAACGTCCCTACGGCCACCTCCATGACTGTCCGGGAACTGGAGTTCAGGTTCGAGAACCTTGCCCCGGACAGCATTTTCGCCGAAGAAAACGCAGCGGAGCTTATTGATCAGGCTCTGGCCTCTACCGGCGCCAAACCCAAAGTCAAAATTGTACTGGGCAAAAAAGACGGCTGGGTCAGCTACGGTGAACTGGCTGGTGAGTCGGATACCGCGGATGGCGCTAAAGTTAAGCGAGACGATGTATTGATCTGCTTTTTTACCTCCGGCACCACGGGTTTGGCCAAGATGGTGGGACAAAGCGCCATCTCGTACCCGGTCGGCCACCTTTCCAGCGCTGTGTTCATCGGCATCCGGCCCGGCGAGGTCCATCACAACCTCTCCGCTCCCGGTTGGGCCAAATGGGCATGGAGCAGCTTTTTCGCTCCTCTCAATATGGGAGCCACTGTTGCAGGCTTTAATTTCAGCGCACTGGACCCCAAAACCTACCTGGATTATGTGTGCAAATACAAGGTGGCCACCTTCTGTGCGCCTCCAACCGCATGGCGGGCGTTTGTGGGACTGGATCTTACCCAGTTTGATTTTTCAGCCCTGCGATCATGTGTCGGCGCCGGAGAGCCCCTGAACCCCGAGGTTATTAATCACTGGAAGAAATTTACGGGCACGGAAATCCGTGATTTTTATGGACAGACCGAATCCACCGCCATGATCGGCAACGCGCCCTGGATGGAAGGTAAAATGCGTCCCGGCTCCTTTGGTGAACCGTCCTTCATGCACGATATTACCCTGGCCGATGATGAGGGCAATGAAATCACCAAACCCGAGGAAGTCGGCCATATTGTGGTCCGGCTGGACCGGTGGCGGGCGATTGGCCTGTTCACGGAATACATCGGGGCCCCGGAAAAAATGAAAGAGGCCTTTGTCGGCAACTATTACTATACCGGGGATCGGGCTTATTTTGATGAGGATGGGTATTGGTGGTTTGTGGGACGTGC
>JAGYOT010000239.1 GCA_018399455.1 Desulfobacterales bacterium | reverse complement strand
AGCCAGCCCGACGCCCATTACCCCGCCGACGGCCGCATGGGTGGTGGATACCGGAAGCCCGAGCTTGGAAGCCACCAGCACCGTGGTGGCAGCCGAGAAATCAACGGAAAACCCGCGGGTATTGCTAAGCACTGTGATCCGGCTGCCCACCGTCTGAATCACCCGGCTCCCGCCCATGGCAATCCCCAGGGCAATGCCCGCGCCTCCAAATACCAACAGAAAAAAGGGGACAGGAACCGTTGTTCCCAGGGTACCTTTTTTAGCCAAAAAATAGATTACAGCCAGGGGGCCGATGGCATTGGCCACGTCATTGGCGCCCTGCGCGAGTGCCACATAACACGAGGTGCCGATCTGGATGCGCCGAAAAATCGCCTCCGCTCCGAGCTGCAGCCTATCGTTATCACTCAGCATATATGCAATAAAGCGTTTTCCTGCATAACCGAATCCCAAAGCAATCACCAAAGCAAACAGCGCGGCGATTTCGGTACTTAGCGAAAGCCTCTTGCCCAGAGGGGTTTTGAACACGAAAGACATGACGATAATAAACACGGTCAGCCCGATAAACCAGGGAGATTGTTTTAAAGCCACGGCAAACGGATCCGATTGGGACAGAATCAGCCATATAATCAATTTAAAGACCAAAAACCCAATGACCAGGCTGAAGACCGGAGATATAATCCAGCTCAACACCACCGCCCCCAGCACCGGCCAGTGGATGACAGAGAGTCCGCCCACGGCAATGCCAAAACCCACCATAGAACCCACAATGGAGTGGGTGGTGGAGACCGGAAGCGAGCGCCAGGTGGCAAAGGATACCCAAAGGGATGCGGAAAGCAGCGCTGAAAACGCTCCCATCAGGGCGATATCCGGATCACTCAGCACCTCTGTGGCGACAATGCCTTTGCGGATGGTATCGGTCACATGAGAGCCGATAAAGGCTGCTCCCAGGATATTCAGAATTCCTGCGATAACAATGGCCTGTCGGAGCGTAATCGCCTTGGCGCCCACAGCGGACGCCATGGAGTTGGCGACATCATTGGCACCGATATTCCAGGCCATGTAGAAGCCCACCAAAAAGCCGCATATGAGAACCACAATTTCAGGAGCCACGCGCTTGCACCGTTATACCTGAATTCATTCGTTACAATTGTGTGACGTCTTAACACGCGCCCCCATCCAGTGCAAGGCAAAAAAAGTTTCAAGCCGCTTAACCGGCTGTGCCTTCAGGAGTCCCTGAGCCTATCCCAAAATATGATTTGTCAACCCGGCTCAGGCGTCTTATATATACCTCAGTTTAGGTTATATTTTCTTTTTGCCTTTTCGGCTCTGCAGCCCCCTGCATTCCGCCAATTGACACCAACAGCCAAACAAACAAAGGATCGCCCCATGAAAACAGCCAGACAAGGGATATTTGACCGCTCTTCTCTGTTTCTGATAACACTCATCTGCCTATTTTTTTCGGCAGCTACGGTTATGGCCGGCAGTGCCGAAACCGCAATTTTCAATCCCATCAAACAGCTGGCCCATGAAACCGGTGAACTCAAACCCGACCCCGGCCTTCACTGCGGAAGCCTCGAAAACGGCTTTCGCTATATCCTTATGACCAACCCCATGCCGGAGGACCGGGTCAGCATGCATCTGTTCGTCCAGGCCGGCTCCATGCATGAAAGCGAGGATGAGCGCGGCATAGCCCATTATCTGGAGCACATGCTGTTCAACGGAACGGAACACTTTGGGCCCGGAGAGCTGGTTAAGTACTTCCAAAGCATCGGCATGCGGTTCGGGCCGGACGTCAATGCCCGTACCGGGTTCTACAGCACGGTCTATGATATTGATTTACCTCAGGGAGATGGAGATAGCCTTGACCAGGGTCTCCTGGTGCTTCGCGACTATGCCGCCGGTGCTCTGATTCCGGAAGCGGAGGTGGAGAAAGAGCGGTCTGTAATCCTGGCGGAAAAGCGCACCCGGGACTCAGCGGACTACCGGACATTCAAGGAAACGCTTAAGTTTGAACTCCCGGACGCCCTTGTTTCCCAACGACTGCCCATAGGGACCGAGAGCGTCATCAAGGCCGCAGACCGAAAACTGCTCAAATCCTTCTACGACGCCTGGTACCGGCCCGAACGGATGCTGCTTATCCTGGTGGGCGACTTTGTGATAGAAGAGGCCAGAAGCCGGATTCAGTCCAGATTTGCCGATATTAAGGCAAGGGCTCCCGGGCGTGGCTACCCGGACGCCGGCGATATATCCCATAACGGAATCAAGTCGTTTTATCACCATGAGCCGGAGGCCGGCAGTACGACCGTCAGCATCGAAACTGTCCGCAAAACTCCTCAGCCGGCTGATTCCAGAAAAATCAGGCGGCAACGGGTTCTATCCCGCATGGCCAACCAGATTGTTAACAAGCGCCTGGAGGAGCTGAGCAGCCAATCAAATGCGCCGTTTACTTCCGCATCGCTACATTCGGGCATCTATTTCCATTATGTTCAGGCCGCTGACCTCAGCGCGGATTGCCCTCCGGAAAAATGGGCGGCCACACTGCAAATGATCGAACAGAACCTTCGCAAAGCATTAACGTTCGGTTTTACCGAAAATGAGATTGAGCAGGTAAAAAAGGAACGTCTTGCCGAACTGGAACGCCGGGTTAAATCCGCCGCCACCCGAAAAAGCCCGCGTCTGGCCGGACACATTATCAACAGTCTCAACCGCCGCCTGGTGTTTCAATCTCCCGCCCAGGAGCAGGCGCTGCTTGCCCCAATGATTGAAGCCGCAAACAAAAAAAGCCTTCACAAGGCCCTGAAAACCGATTGGGCGCCGGAACACCGGTTGATTCTGGTGACCGGCAATGCGGATTTAAGCAGAAGCGTTACCTCCCCGGAGCAACAGATGCTGAAAATTTTCAACAAAAGCCGTAATACCCAGGTTCAGGCGCCGGTCGAACAGACGGCCGTCAAGTTCCCCTATCTTGAAGCTCCCGGAGGAAAAAACGAAACCGCTCAGAAGAAGGTCATCGAAGACCTGGGCATTATTCAGGTTAACTATAACAACAACGTCACGCTCAACATCAAAAAAACCGACTTTGAGGCCAATAAGGTATCGGCTGTCCTTGCCTTCAGCGGAGGCGGCGGGGAGACGGAGCCTGCTGATAAACCCGGACTTTGCGGGCTTTCCGAAGCTGTTCTAAACTTAAGCGGGCTGGGCGGGCTTGACCGTAACGCCCTCAAACGGGCGCTTGCCGGAAAAAACACGACAGTGGAATTCAAGGTGGAGGAAGACAGCTTCGTTTTCACCGGGCAGAGTGTGTCCGATGAGATTCCGCTTCTGTTTCAACTGCTCTACACGCACATTATGGATCCAGGCTACCGCAAAGAGGCCTATGAGCAGGCGATGCGCCAGTTTAAGCAGAAATACGAATCCTGGAGCCATTCGATTCACGGCGGACTGCTTCTGCACGGCCGGCGTTTTCTGGCCGGCGGTGACAGCCGCTTTGGCCTGCCGGACTGGAAAACATTTGAAAAAAACACCCTGAGCGACGTGCGCCAATGGCTTGGGCCGGCAATGGCCGAGTCCCCCGTGGAGATCTCGGTGGTTGGGGATATGAATGTTAAAGCCGTGCTCGGGGCAGCCGAAAGATGGTTTGGCAGCCTGAAAGGGCGAAAACCACCGGAGAACCCAGCGGATGCGACCCGTCGTCCCTCGTTTCCCTGCGGGAAATCACGCCTGATTCAAGTGCCGACCCGTATTGACAAGGGTCTGGTTGTGGTGGCCTACCCCACCGACGACTATTGGAATATTTACAGGAACCGGAGGCTTTCCGTTCTATCGGATGTCATGGCCGACCGCATGCGGATCAGAATCCGGGAAAAAATGGGGGCCGCATATTCCTACTATGTTTACAACCATCCCAGCCGGGCCTACCCTGGCTACGGCGTATACCACGCCATGGTTGAGGTGGCCCCCGGAGACGCCGACCGGGTTATGGAGGCGATAGAGGCGATTGCTGAGGCGATTGCGGCTGAAGGGGTCAGCGAAGAAGAGCGGGACCGGGCGGTAAATCCGGCTTTAACCAGCATTAAGGAGCGGATCAAGACCAATGATTACTGGTTAAACAACGTACTGAACGGCTCATCCCGGCATCCGGAACAAATCCAATGGAGCCGAAGCTTCTTAACCGACTATCAATCCATCACCGCAGAAGAACTCTCAAAACTGGCAAAACAATATCTGACCTACAAAAGCGCTGCCCGGCTCGTCATTATCCCGGCCAATGAAAAGGACACCGCGCCACCAGCTAAAACCCAGGAAAATTAATAAGAAAGGGTTTTCACTTCACGCAACTGTCTGCCGCAAA
>JAGYOT010000238.1 GCA_018399455.1 Desulfobacterales bacterium | reverse complement strand
TAAGAATTTCCTCTATGTTGGAGCCGCGGAAAATGTCTTCCTGAGAATAACGCTGTTGAAAATCCTCGGAACCATAAGTGTCGTAATTTTTACGCTTTTCTTCGTCACTTAAAACAGCATAGGCTTCGCTGATTTCCTTAAACCGCTCCTCACTTTCCTTGCTCCCTTTGGCATGATCCGGATGATACTTCCGGGCCAGCTTTCGGTAGGCTTTTTTTATCTCATCCTGAGAGGCATTTTTGCTCACTCCCAGGATATCGTAATAGTCCTTCCGGGCCATAAAAAATTACCCCTTTACGCCAGATTTTACTAAAAAATCAAATAAGTTAATTTTATACAAAATAATTCATATTTGTTGTTTGTCAAGCTTCTGCCAGCCGCCTCCGCCGGGCTTTTAAGGCAACCATAAGAATTGAAATGGCTGCCGGCGTCATTCCGTCGAGTCGCGAGGCCTGTCCAAGAGACGTGGGACGGATTCGGGACAATTTCTCCTGCAATTCATTGGACAGCCCGCTTAGCCCCTGATAATTAAAATCCTCCGGAATTTTCAGATCCTCCAGGGATCGAAATGCCTCAACGGATTTCAGCTGCTTCTGAATATAGCCCTCATATCTGATCTCAATCTCCACCTGCCGAAGCACCCGGGGATCCGAGGGTGCTCCTTCGCCCGCAAACCGGTGCACGACCTCATAATCCAGCTCGCTTCGCTTCAGCAGCTGATCCAGGTGCACTCCGCTATCAATGGCTGCCGAACCCCTTTCGTTCAAATACCGATTGATGTCCACGCCGGGCTTGACCACCGCGGCCCGGATGCGACGGATTTCGGCATTGATCCGGCGTTTACGCTCCTGCACGTCAAGAAAAACATCGTCGCCGATCAGGCCGAGCTCATGACCGATCTCTGATAAACGCAGATCCGCATTGTCCTCACGAAGCATCAGCCGGTACTCAGCCCTTGATGTAAACATCCGGTAAGGCTCGGACGTCCCCCGGGTGACCAGGTCGTCTATCATCACAGCCATGTATGCCTGAGAGCGATCCAGGATAAAAGGGGGGCGGCCCTGAACCCGGCATGCGGCGTTTACCCCCGCCCACAGGCCCTGGGCGGCAGCTTCTTCATAGCCGGAGGTTCCGTTAATCTGCCCGGCAAGATAAAGGTTGGCCACGCGCCTGGTTTCAAGGGTGGGCTTAAGCTGAAGGGGGTTGACGTAGTCATATTCAATAGCATAGCCGGGCCGCATCATTTCAGCCTCCTCAAGTCCCTCGATGGAGCGCACCACTTCCAGCTGCACCTCCATGGGCAGGCTGTTGCCCAGACCACTGACATACACCTCTTCTGTGTCCAGACCTTCCGGCTCGAATATGAGCTGGTGGCGGGTTCGATCCGGAAACTTTACCACCTTGTCTTCAAAAGACGGGCAGTAGCGGGCCGAAACGCCGGTGATTCTGCCACTGTAAAGGGCTGAATACGAAATATTATCAGCAACAATGCCGATGGTTCGCTGATCCGCATGGCCAATGAAACTGGGCCGCTGAGGCAGAACAAAGCCCTCCGAAAAGCAGGAAAACGGTTCAGGCCGGGGATCCCCGTCCTGGCGCGTCATGCAGCTGAAATCGATGCTCTTGCGATGCAGCCGCGGCGGCGTGCCTGTTTTCATGCGCCCAAGATTGAATCCGCAGTTTTTCAAGTCCTCAGCGAGCCCGTATGCAGCGAATTCCCCGGCTCTTCCGGCCTGGAAGGAATTGGATCCGATATGCACCAGCCCCCCGAGAAATGTGCCTGTAGCCAGGATAACCGTATGAGCGGCAAAACAATAACCGGTATTGTCCATCACACCGGCCGCCCGGCCGTTTTCAATAACCAGCCGCTCTACCAGGGCCTGCTTGACATCCAGACCTTCGGTATTCTCAACAGCGGCCTTCATAACCGTATGGTATCGGACTTTATCGTTCTGAGTCCGTGAGGATTGGACTGCAGGGCCTTTGCGGGTATTTAACTTCCGGAAATGAATCGCTGTCTGATCCGTCACCCGGGCCATTTCTCCGCCAAGGGCATCGATCTCTTTTACAAGCTGGCCCTTGGCCATACCCCCGATGGAAGGACTGCACGGCATGGCAGCTGTTTTGTCAAGATCTATTGCCAGCAATAGCACCCGGCAGCCCATTCGTGCTGCGGCCAGTGCAGCTTCGCAGCCGGCGTGGCCGGCGCCAACGACAATGACATCATAGACCTGCGGGTAAGTGGTTGTCATGGAAGGTGGCATTCCTCCTTGCTGTTCTGTGCCTCAAAACCGGCACGGACACTTTCGTTTTCTGTTTTTTTCGCTGTGTGATATTATGTGTGTGATATTGCTATATCAGGTAATAAAACAATAGTCAGTATTCGAATTTTTTCAATGAGCAAACGCTATTACGACCTGAACACTTATCTGCGCGGAATTTTCGGGTGCCGGGTTCAAAAAATATCCATTGATTCCGGACTTTCCTGTCCCAACCGGGACGGAACCCTCTCAACAAAGGGCTGCATCTTCTGCAATGCAATGGGTTCCGGAACAGGCGCCCATCAGCGGGGTATTCCCATAACCGAACAGATCGAACGAAGCAAAAAAGTACTTGCCCGACGCTATAAGGCAAAAAAGTTTATTGCCTATTTCCAGTCCTTTACCAACACCTATGCCCCCGTTGACAAGCTTCGCCGACTCTATGGCCAGGCACTTGCCATTGAAGATATTGTCGGTCTCTCCATCGGCACACGCCCGGACTGCATCGACGAAGCCGTCTTATCCCTTATTGAAAGTTATACCAAAAGCTATTTGATCTGGGTAGAGTATGGGCTGCAATCCGCCCATGACAAAACATTGGCCTTAATCAACCGGGGCCATGATGTCAAGACATTCGAAAAGGCTGTAAAAAAAACGAGAAACCGGGGCATCCCGGTTTGCGCCCATGTCATTCTGGGGCTGCCCGGCGAAACAAAAGCCGAGATGCTTGAAACCGCAAAGTTCCTGGCAAATCTGGGAATCGACGGAATCAAGCTCCATCTGCTGTATGTGGTCAAGGGGACTCCCCTTGAAAAGCTTTATTTGAACGGCGGTTGTCAATACCTCACTCAGACCGAATACGTGGATATTGTCTGCGATTTCCTGGCCTGCCTGCCGCCAACAGTGGTCATCCAGCGCTTGACCGGAGACCCCCATCCCAATGAACTGGTAGCGCCTCAATGGTCACTGGAAAAGACAAAAACCCTTTCGTTGATCCAGCGGACGCTTGAGGCCAGAAACATTCAACAGGGATGCCGCTATACAGACCAGTCCGTTTGGGACGGATAGCGCCTCCTCCGACCGGTAATGGAAATTTATTTGTTCTCAGATTCTTAAGCAATTTTCACCGGTTTTGGCCAAGCCGGTTGGTCGGGTCCCCTTCAGCCACCATTTGCTCCATGACAGCCCTTTCCGCCCTGCCCGGCAGGATACCCTTCAAGAGCGCCTTCATTACAAGCCTGCCATGCTGGTTCCGGTATTCGGCCTCAGCCTCGGCCCGCCGCCGTTCGTCTATGGCCGTTATTACAAACTCACATACAATCGTGTCACCAAAATAAACAGGCTTTATAAAGTCAAATTGCATCGCCGAGGCCAACCATCCGACCTGCCCCCCGATTTCTGATATCATGGCGGCCACCAGCAGCCCGTGGCAGACCGGACCGGTAAAGCCTTTTACATCTGAAAACCGCCTCTCAAAATGGACCGGGTTATAATCGCCTGTAATGGCAGCAAACCGGTGTACATCGGTTTCCGTGAATTTCCTGCTGATCGAAAACCGGTCCCCCGGTTTAATTCCCTCAATGGCTTTTTCTCGAATCGCTGACATAAAACAGGACCTCATAAAACGCGATTTATTCCGCCACGGTGGCGTTTGGCGTTCAGAAACGTTGCCTATGGTCGATATTGCTGTTCTCTGACGCCTGCGCTGCAAAATAATACTTGTATTTCTTATCACGATGACTATATTGGCTGTTCCGTCATTTCAAGGCAAATTTACGATTAAACCGCTTTTTTCCGAAAGATAAGCATTGAGCCAAAACACAAGCAACCCGCGTTTAAGAAACATTGCCATTATCGCGCATGTGGATCACGGAAAAACCACACTTGTGGATGCCATGTTTCTGCAGAGCGGTCTTTTCCGAAAAGGGCAAACCGTTGATGAACGAATCATGGACAGCATGGATCTCGAGCGGGAAAGGGGGATTACCATTTCCGCCAAAAACTGCTCTGTTGTCTGGAACGGGGTACGCATCAATATTATCGATACTCCGGGCCACGCAGACTTTGGCGGGGAAGTGGAGCGCGCCCTTTCCATGG
>JAGYOT010000237.1 GCA_018399455.1 Desulfobacterales bacterium | reverse complement strand
AAAAAAAGCGGCCCATTGATCGCTACCTCAGTTTCTCCAGTCGCTCAGACGTGCTGACCACATCGATCAGGCGCAGTCCGAACTTTTCATTGACCACCACGGCTTCGCCGCGGGCGATGAGCCGGGAGTTCACATAGAGGTCAAGCGGCTCGTCCGCCATTTTGTCCAGTTCAATAACGCCGCCTTCCTTCATCTGCAGAAAATCCTTGACCATCATCTTGGCCCGGCCGACCTCCACGGAAACCTGAAGGGGCACATCCAGGAGAAAGTCAATGCCCCTGGCATTGGATTGACCCTGGTCCCCGCCCCCTTCCGAAGCCGCCGGCTGCGCTTCGGAACTGGTTTTCCGGTTTGCCCCGCCAGCTTGCTGCTCGCTTGCCAAACGACTGTCTTTGCTGTCCGCCATTTTTAATCTCCTGTAACGACCTTGTTTTTAATTCGCACGACCTTTTTCCCACCCCGAACGCCGGGCTCGCCACAGAACTTGGGCTTCTCTCCGGCCAGCACGCTGATGGGATGCGCCTCGTCATAGTCAAAACTGACAATATCGCCCGTCTCCAGGCCGAGAATCTCCTGGATGGTCAGTGACATCTGGCCCCATACCGCTGAGACTGGAATCTCCATCTGAGCCAGTTCTTTCTCCAACTGTCTTGCCCATTTGTTCTCCTTTTTGCCCTCATCCCACATAACAGCTTCATCCCTTAGTTTTTCCTTGAACGGTTCAAGCGAGTAGTAGGGAATAACCATCATAATCTCACCTTCAAGCGTGCTCAGCTGGGCCGTAAATCTGACCTGGATAACCTCCGTGTCCGGGGCCAGAATATTGACCATCTTTGGATTGGTTTCCAGCCGGGCGATACTGGTATTTAAATGCCCAAGGGCGGCAAAAGCCCGGTTGAACACGCGGCAGGCTTCCGAGAGGAGGGATCGGAGGGTGTTGGTCTCAATGGCTGACACCTCCCGGTCCGGAATGGCGAAATCACTTCCCGCCGACATTCCGAACAATACTTCCACCAGCCCGAAGCAAAGGTTTTTATCCAAAACAAACAAGCCGGTCCCCTTCAACGGATCCATTGAGAAGGCTCCCAGCACACCGGGATTCTCAAGATTGGACAGAAAATCCTCAAAAAACCGGGAGATAATCTCGCCTTTTTTAACCGTGATCCCCTGCTGAAGAATGTTGGTCACCGCGATGGAATAGTAACGGGCAAAAGAATTGAACACGATGTCCAGGTTGGCGATCCGCCACTTGCTGTAGTTTTGCCCCCGCGTGAGATCAATGCCGGCAATATACTTTTCTCCTGAAGATACCGGCTGCTGGTTGTCTTTTCCCGCCTCCGGTTCTTCAGCCAGCCGGGCGTCGATTTCGCCTTCATCAAAGGCGGCAAGAAGCTCGTCAATCTCTTCCTGGTTTAGAATCCGTTCCACAAGCCACTCCTGCTATTGAACAACAAAGTCCGTGAAATAAAGGTTTCGTACTTCCCCCCGGCCTGAAAGCTCCTTTATTCGGGCCAGAAGATCCGCCTTCAACTGCATTTTCCCCTGAAGATCCTTGATGTCATCAAATCGTCTGTTGCCAACCAGCAGCAATACCGCATCCGTAATCTGAGGCATTCGCCCCTCTATGGCGGCCTTGCTCTCCTCGTCTTCGGCTTCAAGCGTAACCCCTACCTTGAGAAACCGGGCCGTATCCTTGTGCATGATATTGACCACGAAATCATCCATTTCCAAAAGCGGTCCCAGGCGGTCGTCCTCCTCCTGGTTCTCTACCGCGGCTTCCGCCGTGCCGCTGTCTCCGGCGCTGAAAACACCTAAAAAATAGGCACCGGCCGCACCGGCAAAGATCAAAACGATCAGCAGAGGGACTCCGATGAGAAATATCTTGTTTTTGCTCCCGGATTTCGCCGGCTTTTCCTGGACTTCCTTTTCCTTGGCCATTTACGGATCTCCTTTGACTGGATAAAAAAAATAGTTACCTAAAAAGGGAGCTGTTCACTGGAATCGATCAGATAGGGCAAGTCCTCCTGATAGTCCCCGTCGGTTTCCAGGATAAATTCCACACGCCGGTTCAACGCCCTGTTTTTATCTGAATCATTCGGCACGAGCGGCTGCTGATCGCCGTAACCCACGGCGGACAGGCGTTTCAGATCAAGCAGGTCGTTTTTGGCGAAATATTTCAACACGGAAACGGCCCGCTGAACCGACAGGTCCCAGTTACTGGCATCTTTTGCGTCATAGGGGATACTGTCTGTATGCCCTTCAATTCTTACATCAAATGGAAGCGGCTCCACGAGTTCCGCAATTTTGCCGAGCACCGGCTCCGCCCCTGCCTTCAAACGTCTGGAGCCTGAATCGAACAGGACCTTCTCCTTTACCCTCAGGACGATGGCACCCCGGTCCTTGACCAGCTCGATATCCTCGTTCAGGTCCAGTTTTTCCAGGTTCTGAATCATCTGGTCATAAACCCGCTGCAGCATTTCGTATGGAATCGCCCCCAGCTCCGGCAGCACAACGTCTGATTTGGATTCCCGCTGCGGTTTGCTCTCCATGATCCCGAAGGCGCCTTTAAGCGAAATCGCGGCCCTCTGGAATTTAACCTTGTCCATTTCCGCCATGGAAAGCATAAGGACAAAAAAAGTCAGGAGCAGGGTGACCATATCACTGTAGGTGACCATCCAGGCCGGTGCTGCGGGGCCCCCGTTTTTCTCTCGCTTCTTTCTTCTGCCTGCCATTGGGATCTTTCCTTCTGTGCTTGGCTATTCTACTTTTTCTTGAAGTTACTCTGCCGGTCCTTGGGCTGGAGATACGCATGAAGCTTCTGCTCCATTACCCGCGGGTTTTCTCCGGCCAGAATGGAGTTCATGCCTTCAACGATGAGCTCCTTTTTCAGCAATTCATACTGTGACCGCGTTTTAAGCTTGCCCGACATGGGCAGAAAAATTACATTGGCCAAAACGGAGCCGTAAAGCGTGGTCAAAAGTGCAATGGCCATTGCCGGGCCAATGGTGGAGGGGTCATCCATGGACTGGAGCATCTGCACCAGGCCGATAAGGGTGCCCACCATGCCGATGGCCGGCGCATAAGTCCCCAGGGAGGCAAATATCTCCGCCCCGCTCTCATGGCGCTCTCTTATATAGTCGATCTCCCGGACCATCATCTGCTCCAGCGTTTCGGGCTCGTGGCCGTCTGCGGCAAGCTGCAGGCCCTTGACCAGAAAGGGGTCCTCCACCTGCTTGGCCATTGACTGAAGCGACAGCAGCCCTTCCTTGCGGGCTTTGCCGGCGAATTCGGTCAGCTGAGCAATTAACTGGCTGGGCGGGGCCTCCTTAAAAAGAAAGGTTTTCTGCGCCACGGCAAAGGCCCGGAAGACCTCGCCGAAAGGATAATGCACCAGAAGCGCACCCAGCGTGCCGCCGAAAACAATCATGATCGACTGCGGCTCAATAAACACTGTCAGGCTGCTGCCGCTTAAAATGGCAATCACCATCAGCCCGAAAGCGGCAACAAGCCCTGCGAATGTAGAAAAATCCATTGGCACGATCTCCTTTTGCCCGTAGGTTTGCAAGCATCATACCAATCCACGGGAAAAAGAAGAAAAGCTCAAGGGTTGAGTCTGCCTTCGGGGGAAAAAAATTTTCCCCTTATCTGACCGAAGTTATAAAGGCTGCGAGGTTCTTGAAGCTTTCCGGAAAGAGGTCGAAACGTCCGGACGGGGATAAAAAAAAGGCCGGTCGCATGCGACCGGCCCGGGGAGGGAGACAAATTTTTGACGCAGATTCATCAGCGTTTCATATTAATGACCTCACTCAACATTTCGTCCGTGGTGGTAATGGTCTTTGAGTTGGCCTGAAACGAGCGCTGGGTGGTAATCATCCGGGTGAACTCTTCGGCGATGTCAACGGTAGACTGCTCAAGGGAGTTGGCGAATATTTTTCCGACACCCGATCCGGGGGTGCCGATATCGGCCGGACCGGAATCGTTGGTGGCCTGATACAAATTTTTGCCCAGCTTGGCCAGGCCGTTGTTGTTGGAAAACTTGCCAAGCGCCAGGCGTGCCATATCTCTTGCTTCCCCGTTGGAATAGGTGGCGGTGATCGTGCCCTCCGTATCAACGGCAAGATCGGTCAGGTAGCCTGAGGAGTAGCCGTTTGCCTGTTGCGTGACCACCTTGGAATCCGTGGCAAACTGGGTGATGTTCATTTCATAATCGATTGCCTGGTCCGTGGCGGCGCCGTTGTTCCAGTCCAGACTGCCGGCGGCAATCGTAACATTCGGCCAGATGGCGTCCTCTTCCGTAATCGTCGTTCCCCCGTCAGGGGTGATCTGGCTTAAAAGCCCGTGGGCGTCAAAACCAAAGCTGCCGCTTGCCACCTCGACCA
>JAGYOT010000236.1 GCA_018399455.1 Desulfobacterales bacterium | reverse complement strand
CTGTTTAAAAAGGACCCGAGATCTGTACCTGAAGAAAAAATCATCTGATTTTTCCGGTGTCGGCATAAGGCCTGCTGGCAGGCGCTTAACCCATGCAGCCCTTGTTCTCTGTCTTTTGGCAGGCTTGATGGTGCCGGCCGGTTTTGCAGCCACCAGTGCCGTCTGTTACACCTATGATGAAATGAACCGGTTAATCCAGGTGTCCTACGGCTCCTGGGGGGTTGTGACGTATACTTACGATGCCGCCGGCAACCGTCTGAGCAAAACCGTTATTCCAACCGACACCGACAATGACGGGATTGCCGACATTTCTGAGGATGCGAATCAAAACCATGCTGTGGATTTTGGCGAGACCGATCCCGGCAGTATTGACAAGGACGGCGACGGCATTCAGGACGGCACTGAAATAGGGCTGACATTGGATGACATCGGACCGGATACTGACACCAGCATTTTCCAGCCTGACCTGGATCCCTCTACAACAACCGATCCGTTAAATATTGACACGGACGGCGACGGTCGCACGGACGGAGAGGAAGACAAGAATCATAACGGCAGGCTCGATCCGGGAGAGACCGATCCCTGCCGCCGCATAACGCTTCCCTGGCTCCCCCTGCTTCTGTTGGAATGATGTGAAAAGAGGCCGGGAACGGTATTGGAATCCGTTCCCGCCAGGCTATGCACTTCGCCTTTGCGGAGGAATGCGGACGATTCGCGTATCCCCTTTTTTCAGGCTGATGGCCTCTTCCGGGCAGAATGCGGCACATACCCCGCACCCGATGCAAAGCTTTGGGTCTCGCTTCGCAAGGCCGTCTTTGTCAAGGTAGGCGGCTCCGGTATGGCATTTTTCAACACAGGTGCCGCAGCCGGTGCATAAATCCGGGTCAATGACAGCCAGAAAGTTGGTGGCATTGGCAATCGGCAGGAACATGTTCTCCACTGATTCGGCGCAGCAGCATCGGCAGCAGTTGCACAGGCTGGTCTCGTCCTTGTGAATGTCAAAATTGGGATGAAATGCCTTATGGACCAGGCCGTCCGCCTCACACTGCCGGATGATCTCCAGGGCCTCCTCTTTGGAGATCATCCGGGCAAATCCCTGGCTGCTGGTGTAACGCGCGGACTTTCCGAACGTAAAACAGGTCTCGCGTAGATCCGTCTGCTTGCAGGGATGGCCGGAGAGGTCTTTGTGATGCCGGCAGAAACAGTGTCCCACCGCGATCTCGTCAAATTTTTCAATCAGCTCGTTGACTTCCTGGGTGGGCAGGATGCGATCCACCGGCTTCTCAAATGTTTCGTCCACTATAATTTTCACAGGATCGCCGCTGGGCTTGTTTTCCATCACCGGCACGGTCCGGTCAACCGGGGGCATCTGCATCAGCTCGGGGATGAGGCTGTCGTAATTATCCTGAACCATCCGGGAGAGCTCATCGAACAACTGGTCAAACAGAGTGCTGATTTCCCGGTTTCGCCGGGAGTCCTCGACTTTGCCCATGAAGGTGTATTCAAACGTGCCCACATTCAAAAGCGGCAGGAGTTTATAGACCATCACGCCTTGCCGATTGGGCTGGTTAAAAATTACGCCCCGGGCGGCCAGGTCCCTGACCTTTGTCAGGATCTCGGACTCCGGCAGGGCCGTGCTGTCTTTGAGCTGCTCCAGGGTCTGGGAGGTTTTGTCCCTGAACGCCATGATAAAGTCCAGCTCATCTTCCATGATAAAATAACGCAGAAGTTTGAGCAGGGTGTCATTGACCGGCAGAGGGGTGCCCCCTGTCGTGCTGATGACATGGCCGGCCTGTTTGTACTTTTCATCGATATTCGTTTCCGCACTCATCCGTTTATCCACTCCTTAAAACCTGAGATGTTGACATAAACAGGGATTCTGAAGCATGCCCAAACCCCCTGCGCCCGGTTCATTCTAACTCATGTGCCTGAAAAATCAATTCCAAAGTCCAGGCCAGGAACTGAGAGGCCGGAAATACAATAAAAGCCCCCGGAACGAAGAATAAGCCGGGACCAGGAGCCGGGGTTTTCATGAAACACCATGGCCGTGTCGTGATGCCAAACAGCCCGGCGGCCGTCAGACCGGCGGGATGTTTGGTTCATCATTTTTGGACAAAGCGCTTTTTATGCGGTTTCTTCCCTATTCCCCTTTGTACTTGAACGACAAGCGGACCACCGCCCGATACAGTGTGACCTTGTCGTTTTCAAGCTTCATGTCCAGCTCCTTGACCTCGGCAACCCGAAGATCCCTGAGTGACTTGGCGGCTGTATCCACCGCGTTTTTTGCAGCATCCTCCCAGGATGTCGGGCTGGTTCCAACCATTTCAATGAATTTGTAAACACTGTCGCTCATAATTCCCTCCTTTTAATTAAAAGCGTTTGCAGCGGGCCGGACTTAAACGGGCGGTGCAGTCATCCGGCATCGGCCGGCGGGACCGATGCTGCACAGTCCGGCTAAATGGTACGCGGGGCATGACTATATAGTGCCTGAACGAAAACCAGGATTTTTCGTTCGGGAACTATATATAAGAATAACCCCGCGACAAGCAATTGCAACCACCCTCTCCCACTCCCCTGCCGGCTCAGAAATTCCCGGGCAAGGGGCTTGAACCCATGCGCAGAGGTGATTATATTTGACCTATTATGAAAACCGACAATCAAAAGATACCGAATCCAAGAGAAATCGAAAAAGAGATCACCGAGTTTTTGAATCGCAAATACGGAGATCAGGTGAAAATCGTCTCCCCTATTGTCATGCCGCAGGAAGAGGAATCCGCAGACACGGACGAAACCGGCAAAACCGGGAATGCCATTGATTTTGATCTCAAGCCCGAAGAGCTGATCCGCTATCTGGACCAGTACGTCATTCGTCAGGAGATGGCCAAAAAGATCCTGGCCACAAAAATCTGCACGCATTTCAACCGAATCCGCTATCAACGCAGATGTGACAATAAAAACCGGGAAATGACCGGGGGAATCAAAAACAATGTGCTCATGATCGGACCCACAGGTGTTGGAAAAACCTACATGGTGAAACTCATCGCCAACAAGCTCGGGGTCCCGTTTGTCAAAGGCGATGCGACGAAATTCAGCGAAACCGGCTACGTGGGCGGCGACGTCGATGATCTCGTCAGGGATCTGGTGCGGGAAAGCGACAACGACATAGAACTGGCACAGTACGGCATCATCTATATTGACGAGATAGACAAAATTGCCTCAAGCAAAAATCTGGTTGGCGCCGACGTCTCCCGCACCGGGGTCCAGCGGGCCCTCTTAAAGCCGATGGAGGAGACCGAAGTCGAGCTGAAGGTCCCGCATGATCCGATATCCATGATCCAGGAAGTCGAGCAGTTCCGAAAGACCGGCAAGCGCGAAAGAAAATCCATAAATACGCGAAACATCCTCTTCATCATGAGCGGCGCCTTCGGGGGGCTGCCGGAGATCATAAAAAAGCGGAAAACGGAGCAGAGTATCGGATTCAGCGCCAGGATGAACGATCGGCAGAGCCCCTCGGATATCCTTAAGCAAACCCGTGCTGAGGACCTCATTGAATTCGGATTTGAATCCGAATTTGTCGGCCGGCTCCCGGTCAAGGCGGTATTTGACGAGCTGGAAGGCAAGGATCTGCTTGATATTCTGAAAAATCCCAACAACCCGGTGATTTTGAACAAACGTCTGGATTTTGCCACCTACGGCATTGATATCAAGTTCTCTGATGAATCACTGGCGTACCTTGCCGAGCAGGCTCAGACGGAGAATACCGGGGCCCGGGGGCTTGTGAGCGTGATCGAAAGGGTTCTGATTCCGTTTGAAACCCATTTGCCATCGACCAACATCAAACATTTTCCGGTCACCTGTGAAGTGATCGAGAAACCGGAGAAAGTGCTGGACGAATGGTTGAGCGGCGGAAAAACAGAGGAACGGAACAGGGACTTTGAGACAGTGACCGGGCAGACCAAGGCCTATATTCAGTCTTACCTCCGGGAAAACCGCGGCAGCCTTACCAGTCAATACGGAGTGCCCCTGTCGCCGTACCGGATTGAACGGATCGCCGAGTATTACTGCAACAATGTAACTGAAATCGGACATGCGGTCGAATCCATCAAGTTCTATTATGATCGGATCAAAAAAATCGAAATCGAGTTCTATAACCGGCATGAGATCAATATTGTGCTTGAGGAGGATGCGGTTGACTGGATTCTTGAGAAGCTGATCGAGGGCTCGGACGGAATCAGGAGTATTGACAGCAAGCTGACGGCTGATTTTGAATACGGTTTGAAACTGATCCGGGAGAAAACCGGGCGCAACCGGTTTTTTATTTCCCGCTATGCGCTGGAAAACCCGGAAACGTTTCTTAACCAGCTTATCAAAAACGAATTCAA
>JAGYOT010000235.1 GCA_018399455.1 Desulfobacterales bacterium | reverse complement strand
CGAAAACTCATCGCTGTTGTCACCGCCGCTATCGCCAGCCACAGATCCCGTTTCCAGGCACGATAGCTATATAATTGGTTGCCGAGAGGCATGCTTTTCCGGTGCATAGTCTGAAAGGATTTCTTCTATAGTCTTTCAGATGGTCAGGTTCGGCATGGAGCAGGATGGAGTGATACGATGAAAATCAGCTCGTTCCTCTGATTTTCCGGAGCACCATACCTGGAAACTTATGAAAGGAGTGATCCCAATGAAAAAAATCAGATTCATGGATACATCGCTGCGGGACGGGTTTCAATCCGTGTTCGGCGCCCGGGCCCTAACGGATGATTTTCTGCCTGCAGTCGAGGCGGCTGTAGAGGCTGGTATTGTTTATCTTGAGGCCGGCGGGGGCGCCAGGTTCCAAAGTCTTTTCATGTATTGCGGTGAATCGGCGTTTGATATGATGGATCGATTTCGAAAAGCTGCCGGACCGGACGCCCTCCTGCAGACCCTGGCAAGGGGGATTAATGTCGTGGCCCTGTCGGCTCAACCGAGAGATATGATCGATCTGCATGCCAGGTTATTTAAAAAACATGGAATTACCCATATCCGAAATTTTGATGCGTTGAATGACGTGCGAAATCTGGCTTATTCAGGGCAGTGTATCAAGGATGCAGGCCTGCATCACCAGGTGGTGGTATCCATGATGGAGTTGCCGCCGGGCTGTTCGGGCGCTCATGACCCTGAATTCTATATAAAGAAACTCAAGGAAATCCTGGAAGCCGGAGTTCCTTTCGATTCCGTGTGCTTTAAGGATGCATCCGGAACATCCAATCCTCAAAAGGTCTATGACACCATAAAAGCGGCTCGTCAGATGATGGGCGATGAAACGGTCATCTGGATGCATACCCATGAAACCGCAGGTGTCGGGATAACTCAATACAAGGCGGCTATTGAAGCCGGATGCGACGGTGTCTGCCTGGCTCGGTCTCCGCTTTCCGGCGGTACCTGCCAGCCGGATTTGCTTTCCATGTGGCATGCGCTTAAACACACGGATTATACGTTGGATATTGACGTAAAAAAAATATTGAAGGCAAACCAGGTGCAGAATGAGTGTCTCAAGGATTATTTCTTTCCGCCCGAGGCCCAGAAAATATCATCCGAGGTGATTTTATCCCCGATGCCGGGCGGTGCCCTGACGGCCAATACAATGATGATGCGGGACACGGGCACGCTGCATTTATATCCACAGGTTATCGAGGCCATGGGCGAGTGTATTGCACGTGGAGGATTCGGCACTTCGGTCACCCCTGTATCCCAGTTTTATTTCCAGCAGGCCTATGCGAACGTGACGCAGGGCCCCTGGAAAAAAATCACGGACGGATACGGTAAAATGGTTTTAGGGTACTTTGGCCGTACCCCTGTCAAGCCTGATCCCGAAATCGTCTCCATTGCCGAGAAACAGATGGATATGCCGGTGTTTGAAGGAGACCCCCTGGATGTCCTTGAACCCGGTGTTCCAAAAGCGAAAAAGATCCTTGAAGAAGAGGGCCTTCCGGTTACGGATGAAAACATATTCATTGTCGGTGCCCTGGCCACTGCCGGCGGTAACAAAGGCCTCGATTTTTTAAAGGGGTTTGGCACGATCAATGTCAGGAAAGTAGAGAAAAAGAAAGAGCCGGCGGCAAAGACGGAATCGTCCCGGAACCCGTCTCCGGCCCAGGTTTCCGGCGGACCCTCTCAGTACAGAATTACAGTCGATGGAAAGAGCTATCAGGTCGTAGTGGAAGAGGACGGGGATGTTTTGGCTATTCGTCCCGCGGCGGCGGCTGAAAAACTGGCGGCTCCTGAGCCGGCGGTAAACATCCTTGCCCAGCTGCCGGGCAACGTTTACGAAGTTTTTGTCAGGGTAGGCGACAAGGTTCAAAAGGGGGATACGATTGTCATTCTTGAGGCCATGAAAATGGAAACCCAGGTGACTTCCCCGGAGAACGGGACAATCGCCACACTGGACGTGGAAAAGGGTCAGACCGTTGAGTCCGGCCAGCTAATTGCAACGTTGACGTAATGGCTTATGTCCCGGACGACAACCATGTTCCGGCATGCTGAAACCAAATTTCCATAAAGCTGGAACGAGTAAAGGATTGTGGGCTCATGATTATAAAAAAAATATTCATCATCCTGAGCATTGTAACGATTTTGGCGCAGGCCTTGTTTATTATGCCGGCTGCAACGCCTGCCTTCGCCGGTGACTCCCGGCAGACTCAAGCCCCGGGGCGTTCGTTTCTTCCGCCTATGATCGAGATCGTCCATAGTTTTGGAGCTTCCACCGGTTTGTACAACTTTCTTTTTCCGGCTTCCAAAAGCTGGGTGGACGGCCTTGGAAGGCTTGCCATGGTCGGTGTCGGTCTTTTATTGCTCTACCTTGCCATCGCCAGGCAGTTTGAACCGCTTCTGCTGGTGCCCATCGGCTTTGGCGCGATTCTGGCCAATATTCCCTTGTCCGGGATCTCTGATCCGGGCGGGATTTTGTATTATATTTATATTATCGGCATAAAAACCGGCGTCTTTCCCCTTCTGGTGTTTATGGGGGTCGGTGCAATGACGGATTTCGGGCCCATGCTGGCCAATCCCAAAACGGCGATCCTGGGTGCTGCAGCTCAAATCGGCATTTTTACGACGCTCATCGGCGCGTTGGTATTGACCGAAATTGTCCCGGGCATCCATTTTGATTTGTTTGATGCCTCGGCTATCGGTATTATCGGCGGGGCCGACGGGCCGACGGCGATTTTTTTGTCCAGCCAAATGTCTCCCCGCCTTCTGGGGTCCATTGCAGTGGCGGCCTATTCCTACATGGCCCTGGTTCCTTTAATTCAGCCGCCCATTATGAGGGCTCTGACCACCGCGGACGAACGAAGAATCAGGATGACCCAGATGCGGCATGTGGGAAAGATTGAAAAAATTGTTTTTCCTTTGTTGGCTGTAGGGCTTTGTATGTTTTTGCTGCCTTCGGCCGTGCCGCTCATCGGGTTTTTCATGTTCGGCAATCTGATGCGGGAGTGCGGCGTGGTTGAGAGACTTTCAAAAACCACACAGAATTCATTGATCAACATCGTAACGATTCTTTTGGGGGTGGGCGTGGGATCCCAGCTTTCCTCCGCTCAGTTTTTAAATTTCGCCACCCTGGGGATACTCTTTCTGGGAGCTGTCGCTTTTTCAATCGGTACGGCGTTCGGCGTGATCATGGCCAAAATCATCAACATCTTCTCAAACACGAAAATCAACCCATTGATTGGATCAGCCGGGGTATCCGCAGTTCCCATGGCGGCTCGGGTAAGCCAGAAAGTCGGTATGGACGCGGACCCGCAGAATATGTTACTTATGCATGCAATGGGGCCGAATGTTGCCGGAGTGATTGGATCCACAGTCGCAGCGGGTGTTTTGCTGACGCTTCAGACAATAGCGGGATAGATTTTCGTATGCCGGATTTTTTCAAGGAGAAGTGAAATAATGATCATTCGTGTATTAATGACGCGTAGAGTGCCAAAGTTTACCAGTGGAATCGATGTGGCCCTGCTGCCCAAATTATCCGAAATGCTTATCGAGCTGCGAAATATGGCAAACCGGCAGCCGGGTTATATTTCCGGCGAAACTCTGAGGAATGTGGATGACCCCAACGAGTATCTGGTAATCAGTACCTGGAAATCCCAGGAAGCCTGGGAACGCTGGCTTAACAATAAGGACCGGGAAGATTTGGAGGGCAGAATCGATGCTCTCCTGGGCGCATCAACGGTATACAAAGTATTCAGTTATAGCTGATGGACCCTGATCATGGGCCCTTTTCAGCATATCCTCAAAGAACGGGCCAAAGCGATACCTGACGGTTTCCTTACGGTTGGGCGCCCGCTGTTTTTCGGCAAATTCCGCAGCCGCCTTGACTGGCATTTTAATTCCCTGTTTTAACTTCAGGCCTGGGCGCTGCCCGGGTAAAAGGCAGCGGTAAATTGGTTTCCGGCAGCGGAGCCTTCCCGTTTCAAACGGGCAGGATGAAACCGGCTCAATGCTCCGGGATCAAGCATCGGCTACCGCAGCAGTTGATATAGAGATCCCGTCCCTCTTCCTCGATAAGCGGTGAGATCTGCATCAGAGCCCGTTCGCTGAACTTGATGAGATCCCCGTTGTTTTTGAGGTAAAGGCTGTCTCCTCGGGTGTAAAGGGCTTCGGGATTCAGCCTGAGACGCTGGCCGGTGTTTAGTACCAGGGTGACATGATCCGGGCGGGGCAGGACCTCAAAAACAAACAGGGCGGTATCCTCGTAAGGGAAATACACCTTCTCAAGGACATCGCCCTTTTTTTGCGAGACAAAATAGCCATCCGCATCCTTTGAGATGGCCGCGTGGTTTTGGCAATAACG
>JAGYOT010000234.1 GCA_018399455.1 Desulfobacterales bacterium | reverse complement strand
GGGGGCGACGGGACCGTGATCTGCGAGGGCGGCTTCTCGGACGGCTCATCTGCTGCAGGTGTGGTGATGCGGGTGGAGGACCCGGACGGAAACGTCCTTGTCAAGGGCAAGATGGATGATTTCAGCGAATTCACGTTTGACCGGCCGGACGGCCCCTACAAGGTCATCTTTGACGCCGGCCCCGGCCATGAAATTGAAATCCGGGGGGAAGATATCGCCGAGTAATGAGATAATGAAAATTTTACCCAGAATATTTAACCAAGGAGAAGCAGCAATGAAGAAAAGCGCATGCATCTTGATGCTTGCAGGTTTTGCCATGATGATGCTGGCCGCACCGGCCATGGCCCATTTCCAGATGGTCTATACTCCCGAGTCCGCGCTCGGCAAGGCACGGACCATTGGTCTTGAGCTGGTGTTCACGCACCCGTTCGAGGCCGGCCATACCATGGACATGGAAAAGCCGGAGCAGTTTTTTGTGGTGCGAAAAGGACGGAAGACGGATCTTCTGGACACCCTGAAACCGATTACCTGGAAAAGTCTTACCAACAGCGGAGCGGCCTATGAAACGACGTATTCGCTGCGCGGCATGGGCGATAATGTGTTCTGCCTGGTGCCCGCGCCTTACTACGAAAAGGAGGAGGATGTCTATATTCAGCAGATCACCAAAATGGTTGTTAATACAGCCGGCTTTCCCACGGACTGGGACAACGAGATAGGGCTGCCCGCGGAAATCATCCCCCTGGATAAACCCTATGGCCTCTGGACCGGAAACGTGTTCCGCGGCGTTGTCAAAGGCGGCGGGAAACCGGTCCCCAATGCAGAGATCGAGGTGGAGTACCTGAATCATGAGCCTGTTTCGGCCGATAACGCATTTGCGGCAAAAGCCGAAGTCGAGGCGCCCCAGGACGCCTTTGTCACCATGACCATCAAGGCCAACGTAAACGGCGAGTTCGCATTCGGCATCCCCAGGGCCGGTTGGTGGGGATTCTGCGCCTTGGGCGTGGGCCCGGATTCAGGGCATAAGGGAAAGGAGCTCTCCCAGGATGCCGTCATCTGGGTTCAGGCCCGTGACATGAAATAATGAAGAGAATAAAAACCGTTCCCACCGGCCATATAAGGGGACAGGCTTAAAGCCTGTCCCCCATCGCCCAGTTCCGGCTTGAGAAAATGATTTCCGGAAGCGGCGATGGCCTTGCCGGTACATAAAACAAACGATGGAGAGAGCAATGGAACTCCTTTTGATTACCCTTATTGTTGCCGCGGCTGTCTGGTATCTGTTCCGGCATTTTTCCCGCGCGCTCAAGGCCAAGGATTCGTCCTGCGGCTTCGGTGCGTGCAGAAACTGCCCTGCGGCGCGAAAAGACGAATCGGAAAATCAGGGAACGGAAGAATAAACCGGCTGTTTCCAAATTCAAAAAACAGCTGGCAACGACAAAGCGGGGGAATCTGCGAAAATGCGAATGCGTTGGAACAACCTGAAAGAGCAGTTGATAATCGGACTTTTGACAGCTTTTCTGCTGGCTCCGGCCATTCCGGCCGATGTCTGCGGCCATTCCCTGTTTATTCAGTCGAGCCGCTACCAGGTGCATGAAGGAAAAGCCTCCCCGCTTTTTTTCTGCTATGGGCATCATTTCCCGGTAGACGACGGAGTGCGGGCGAACAAACTGAAATCTGTCCGCGTGCACAGGCCTTCCGGTGATATCCGGGAGGTTGCGGTGCGCAATGAAACCTGCCTGCATTCCTACATGATAACATACGACGAGCCGGGCTCCTATGTGCTCGCCGCTGAGACCAATCCCGGCTATTACACGGTCTATACCGACAAAAAGGGACGGGAGCGGCACGTTATCAAGCCAAAAAGCGAGATCATGGAGCAGGCGAGAAAAGTAACGCTCAGTCTGTACAGCAAGCAGTACACCAAGAGCTACGTGACCTGCGAAAGACCGTCATCGGCTTTCCCCGGCCGTATCGGTCAGTGGCTCGAGCTGGTGCCTGTGAGCGATATTTCCCGATTGAAGGCAGGCGGGGAGCTGGTGCTGAAGGTCTACTTCAGGGGATCGCCCTATACCGGTCCGGGCACATGGGATGCGACCTATAACGGCTTCTCCACCGAGGCGGAGGATAACTTTTATTCAAAAACAGAAGTGTCCGGCGATACGCTTCGTATCCCCATTCCGAGGCCGGGGCGCTGGTTTGTACGCTACTACATCAAAACCGATGCCGCGGGTGCGGATCGGGAAAAATACAACCAGGAAAAACAGACTGCGACCCTGGTGTTTCAGATTCCCAACAAACCCAAAGCAGTCAAAGAATAAGTTTTAGTATCCATTTTAGAAACGAAATCCAAAACAAAAAAGGAAAAACAATGAAAAAAAAGCTTTTGTCAGTTTTATCCGGGGCCATTTTACTTGCAGCCGGGGTCAGCTCTGCGGCGGCTGCGGAAGAGATGTCCAATTACGAGCTGACCCAGAGGATAAAGGCTTTGGAAGAGAATCAGGGGTTGGAGCGGTTTTCACCCGCATGGATGGAGCGGATTACCCTGAGCGGTCTTCTTGAGGCGGAGGCCGGGTATGAGAGTATTGATTATGATGATCCGGCACTGGAAGATGAGGATTCAAGCGATGCCGTGCTTGCCACCGTTGAGCTTGGGCTGGATGCCGTCATCAACGATTATGTGAGCGGTCATGTGCTGTTTTTATGGGAGGAAGATGATACCGAGCCGGTTGACCTGGATGAAGGGTTTATAACTCTTACCGGCGGCAAGGGGTTCCCTGCTTACCTGAGTGCGGGTAAAATGTATGTGCCTTTCGGAAATTTCGAGACCAACATGATCTCCGATCCCCTGACCCTGGAGCTGGGCGAAATCCGCGAGTCCGCCATACAAATCGGGTTTGAGACAAGCGGTTTTTACGGCTCGGCTTATCTGTTCAACGGCGATGTCGATGAAGTTGATGAGGACAGCCATCTGGACAACTTCGGGGCCAACGGCGGATACGCCATGGCGACGGACCGGTTCAGCCTGGACCTCGGTGCCTGCTACACCAACAACCTGCTCGATTCAGACAGCCTGGGCGATTATATCGGAGAAGAACTGGGCGATGTTGAGGTTGATGAATACGTAGAAGGCATTGGCGCCCATGCCATCGTCAGTTCCGGCCCGTTCATGTTTATTGCAGAATACATCACCGCCCTGGATGAGCCGGAATTTGTTTCGCCTGAGGGGGTGGGGATTTATACCGGAGAGGAAATATCAGCCTGGAACGCGGAGCTTGGGTATTTCTTTGAAATTTCAGGGAAACCGGCAAATGCCGGGATCGCCTGTCAGGGCAGTGATGATGCCGGTGGTTTCCTGCCCGAGACCCGCCTGATGGCTACCATCGGTGTCGAAGTGTTTGAGGCCACCAGCCTGGCCCTGGAATATTTCCACGATGAATATGAAAACGATGATGAAGCGGATGTGGTCACGGCTCAACTGGCCGTTGAGTTTTAGTGCCCATTTTTCCGGCCCTGCCCGGCCTTCCTTGGAAGCGATGGCAGGGCCCTTTTCCCGGGTTTAAATCAACACCCCCGGGCCGGCCGTTAAAGCCGCCGGAAAAGAATGGATTAAGGATTTAAAGCAGATGAACGCCAGGGGGTTTTTTCTGAGGACAGCAATTGCGCTGGCCGCTGTTGCTTGCTTCGGCGTTTTTGCCGGGGCGGCGATGCCGGCGTTTTTCTGGCTGGGCCTTGTGTTTTACAGTGTTTGTTTTTTGATGTATCTGAGGGCCTTTTTTTCTGCGCTGTTTAAAACCCGCCGGGTCACAGCGGATCTTTTGGTGCTGACGGTCATGGCCGTCTCGCTGCCGGCCGGTGAGTATCTGAGCGGGGCGCTGGTCGCGTGGTTTATCAGCATGGGGCTTGCCGTTTCCTTTCTGATGATCGAGCGCAGCGGAAAAAGGATTCGAGCACTGACCGCGGAGAGGGAAAAAACCGCGCGGGTGGTCGATGCTTCCGGGTCAATCCGGGAGTTGCCGGTTGAGCAGGTGGCGGAAAATGACATAATCCTGGTCCCCCGCGGCGAAATGGTGCCTGTGGACGGTGAGGTTATCGAGGGCGAGGCATCCCTGGATGAAGCCATGATTACCGGAGAGCCTTATATGATCCTGAAACGCACCGGAGACCGGGTATTGTCAGGCGCTGTCAGTATTACCGGCCAGATCAAAGTCCGGGCCACAAAGCCCGGCAGCCGGTCTTTTATGTATGTGCTGGCCACAAACATTGCCGAGTCCCTAAAAAATAAACCCCGGGTGCAGCGGCGGGCGGATCTTATCGTTCAGTTTTTTATTCCAGGCGTTGTCTTTTATGCCCTTGGCTATCTTGTTTATTCCGGCTTGGTCGGCGGGGATTGGCAGCAGGCGATGATGCGC
>JAGYOT010000233.1 GCA_018399455.1 Desulfobacterales bacterium | reverse complement strand
TTTTTTCCGCCTCTGCCAGCACGGTTTCCAGGTCGTCGAATGCAAACCCCACAGGGCTGACCCGCATGGCCGAGCCATTGCCGAAGCTGTTATACGGCTCGCCGGGAGAAGCGAAAAGCCAGTTGAAAAAAAGCATCCCGAATCCGGCATCCGGATAAGCCTGCCCGTATGTCTTTAACGCACTTTTATAGTCGTTGTTTTTGACAATGGCATCAGCAATCGCAACGGTTAACACCGTGTCGTCCGTAAACCGGGATCTGCTTTGAAACAATGGGAAATCAGTAGTCTTGATCGGCTGATGTTCATATACCGAGCCGATTATATCACCTGCAATCGCACCCAGCATTTGTCCTCACCACTTCTTGGGCCTGTCGAAGCTATCTTGACAGACATTAAATACTTAAGCGGCAACCACCGGAATGCCGCCCCCTTCTTTGACACCCACCTTTGTCGCACAAGCCCGCCTGCAGAACAAGGATTTTCTTTGAGTTCAATGTGGCAAAGGAATAACGCAAAGAACACGAATAATCGACCCGATACAAGTCGCGGGCAAGGCGGCTTTTCGCCCCGCCAACGGTTAAAAAAAGGAGATCCGTTGCCGAACCCCCTTTTTTTGGATTACTCTGATTGACCAGCCCGCAGCTCCAAACCGCCCCTTCGTTATTGCCTTCCGGTATATTCCTGGTATCCCATCGCAACAGTCCGGTAAACCAGGTGGGCCAGCTTGGAAAAAGGCAGAAACGCAAACAGGTTAAATACAAACATCAGATGGATAAAATAAATCAGATAAGTCAAAAATGCCGTGCCGGCCAGCCGTGTCAGTTCCGCCAGCATTCCGGTGGCCCCGACGCCAAGGACCATCCACAACAGGTACCAGTCCGCGTAGGCGGAAACCTGCTCTTTCTTGGCCATCCGTTGCCGAATGAGAAGGATCGCACCAATGACCAGGGCTATGCCGCTTACATTGGCCAGGATCTTGACCGGATTGAGCTGGGAGTAAGGTCCATGCTCGCCGAACCCGTAAAGCACAATAAAAAAGATGCCGGTTACAATAAGCAGGCCAATAAAAGAGAACAGGACCATCATGTGGGGTGTGGAACGCTCGGTGTTTTCGCCGCACTCAGAAAAGCGCTTGTGCTTTAAAATAGTGGGGATGGCCCGGCCTATGCCCTTTAAAAATTCAACCGGCTCTATCGTCTGCTTGTCTGTTTTGCCTTCACTTAAGGCGTTTTCATGGATATCCGCAATAAACCGTTTCAGGCCCAGCGCAAAAACCACCACCACCCATATGGAAAGCGGGATAAACACAAGATCCACCAGCCATGTAGAAAAAAACATGTGATGCGCGATTTCACCATTGGGGTCCAGCTCGGGAGTGAGATCAAGAAGTCCCGTAATCAGTCCAAGCACCAGGAATACCGCCGCTGGAATAAGTGCCAGAATCGGCAGCTTTTTGGGATCGTTCACGGCCTTGCCAAGTGATTTGGGCGTGGCATATTCCATAATGGTATACATCCGCGCTGCCGCCATCACATCCCCCGGATTGGCTCCGCGGGGGCATTGGGCCGTACAGTCGCCACAATTGTGGCAGAGCCATATATCTCCATTTTTAACGATTTTGTCTTTAAGCCCCCACGATGCGGCGATCATCTCCTTTCTGGGGAAGGGCCGCAAGTCCGGCGAAATCGGACAGGCAACCGAGCACGTGGCACACTGATAACATTTTTTCAACGATTCGCCGCCAAGTTTGCCAAGCTGGTTTATAAAATCAACATCTGGTTCAACCAGGATTTTCTCCGCCATTTCGATACCTCCTATCAGCCTAGGCTGTTTCCGCCATTATCTGTCCATAATCGGTTTTGTCCGCAGGGCTCCGGCGACGAAGCCCGGCAGAATCAAATATCAGAATCCCTTAAACGGGTTGGGACCAAGCTCTTCAATGTCTTCGACAAATTTATTGATAATACCCGGAATTTTGTCATAGTCATCAATGGCCACCTCATACTGGGCCACCCGTTCTTCCTCCAGGGCAAGACTTGCAAGCGCATCCCCGATTTTCTGCATCCGGATTTCGGCCAGTTCGCTGCCCTTGACAAAATGGCACTGATAATCGTCGCCCTTCTTGCAGCCAAGCAGAAATACCCCGTCCATACCCTGGGAAAGGGCATCTTTGATCCATATCACATTGACCGAGCCCAGACACCGAACCGGTATAATCCGGACATCTGCGGAATAGGACTGATGATGCAGGCCGACAATATCCAATGCCGGGTAGGCGTCGTTTTCGCAAACCAGCCCCAGAATCCTGAGGGGCGGTTCATCATAATCGTCCTCCGACGGGACTTCAACGGCTTTAACCATGGAACCGATGCTGTCGATGTTGTAGTCCGCAAAACCTATGATCCGCTCCGGGCAGGCACCCATGCAGGTGCCGCAGCGACGGCAGCGTGTAATATTGGGCTTTGGCGTTCCTTTGGCGTCGTCGTCCAGGGCACCAAACGGGCACTCCTCCGTACAGCGCTTGCACTGGGTACAACGCTGGAAGAAAAAGTCGGGGAAAGTCATGTCTCCGGAGCGCGGATGGACGGATACCCCGCGGTTTGCTGATTCCAGGCACTGAATGGCTTTGAGCGCTGCGCCTGAGGCATCTTCGATGGATTCATCAATGGTCATGCTGCGACGGACAGCACCGGCGGCATAGATGCCTGTTCGCTGCGTTTCATAGGGGAAGCAGACGAAATTGGAATCCGCATACCAGTCAAATATCTCATTGTCGCGAAAGCCCGGGCCCTGCCGATAGGCCAGGTTGACGGTCGGGTTGTCGGCCGTTACCGGCACCATGCCGGTAGCCAGAACAACCATGTCCGCCTTCATCTGGATAGCCTCGCCAAGCAGTGTATGGCTGGCATCCACGACCATGCCGTCACCGTTTTTGGAAACTCCGGTCACCTCGCCTTTGGTCATAAAGATACCGGGATCCTGCTGCAGGGCTTTGTAAAAATTCTCGGAGAGCCCAGGAGTACGCATATGCTGATAGACGATATAGGCCTTGCCGTCCGGGTAGTCTTCACGGACGTACTTGGCCTGCTTCAACGCCACCATGCTGGTCACCGCACCGGTATAGGTAAAATCACTATCATCGGTTTCCCCGCCCGGACTCTGGACAAAAACAACGGATTTGGCTTCCCGTCCGTCGGATGGACGAAGGATTTTACCGTTGGCCGCGATTTCCTCAAACTGATAATTGGTCACAACGTCCGGGATCTGGCCGTAGCCCAGGTGATCGAATTCGCCGTCCTTGGGCTCATAAGGTCTCCAGCCCGCCGCCAGCACAACAGCGCCGAAAGGCTCTCCGCTGGGATCAATGGTCAGGATGTCCTTTCTGCCCTCATTGTATTCCATGTAACGTGCCATGAGTGTTTCATTATCCAGCTCCTTGCCGGACTCGTCATACTTCATTTCCTCCGGCAGAGGATAAGGCACATCGAACTCGATCCGTTCCCCCGGTTTTTTCATGGTCACGGTAAATTCGCCCGGTTGTCCTGCAATCCGTGCAACCACGGTACCTGTCCGGACCGTGATATTGGAATCGGCCTCAACCTTCTGGATCATGTCGGCCACCTTTGAGGGAATCAGGGTGTCATAGGGCGGCTGAACCGGCAGCTGCTTGCGCCACTTGGCAGAGTTGCCGCCCAGTTGATCCTCTTTTTCCACAATGGTCACCTCGTAGCCGACCGCAGCCGCATCCAGGGCTGCCGTCATGCCGGTGACACCGCCGCCCAGGACCAGAATCTTTTTCGAAAAAGTCTCCGGCACATAGGGCTCGGGAAGACTGACTTTCTCAACGCGGGCCATTCCCATTCGGATATAGTCCTCAGCCATCATCTGGACCCGGTCGAAATTGTCCTCGTCTTCCTTTTCCTCCTCCGTCAAGGCCGGAAATTCAGAACGCGGGTGGGACCAGACGACGCCTTCGCGCAGATTGACCCGGTCCACAATGCAGCCGGGAAAATTGAAAACATCGTGGTTGACACGCCTGGAGCATGCCCCGATAACAATTGTATTGACACCGTTTTCCTCGATATCTTTTTTAATGAGCTCCAAGCCCTCCTTGCCGCAAAGAAACTCATGGGTTTTGCACGGCACGCCCTCTTCATCCACCACGTCGCAAATACTTTTTACATCCAGGGCATCGCCTATGCCGCAACCTGTACAGATATATACACCATATTTTTTACTCATGGTTACCTCCTACCGCTTCACCAGGGTTTGAATCGCTTTGAGAGCCATACCGGTTGCGTTCTGGTTGGATGAAACCACATCAGCCGGCTTATTGGCACAACCCGCGGCAAACATGCCGCCCTTTTCAAAATCATTAACGATGAATCCGTCTTCCGTATATTGCAAATCAGCC
>JAGYOT010000232.1 GCA_018399455.1 Desulfobacterales bacterium | reverse complement strand
CTGAAAAAAAGCGAGATAGCCGAAATACGGCGTGAATACAAAAATCAGCATCAAGCCCAGGTTGACCCAGGTAAACCATGGGTTTCTGTCCATGAATCGACCTATATGAAGGTACTTGACCGGATACAGGTTCATCAGAAAGGCAGTGAAAAACATCAGGCAGAAAGTAAAGACCGCGATAAAGCCCCCCCATTCGGTTCCGGCGACATTGCTTCGCGAAAGGATGAGAAGCGGGGCGGTAACCAGAAGTGCCGCTGCAGGCGTCGGCATGCCTTTGAAGAATCCGGGGATGGGATTGCGGTCCATTGTAAAATAAACCAGGCGGACGAAACCGGCACCCGCATAAAATATTGACGCAATACCCGGGGCGAGGGTGATGATTTCAGTATCCGGAAACCGGGACAGGCAGATGTAGAAAATCCAGGCCGGGGCAATGCAGAAGCTCACTCCATCCGCGATATCATCGAGGATGCCGCCAAGAGTGATATGCCGCATGTTCGAAGTCCCGGGCAGAGATTCGGTAAGCCCTAGCTTGCGGGCCATGGCGCCATCGAGCTTATCAAATATGGCGGCGCCGATGAGCAGAAGATAGGATTCGGTCATTTTCCCCTGGTAGGCAAAAAATACCGCCAATAAGCCCATCATGGCGTTCATCACTGTCAGTGCATTGGGGAAGACACCAAGAATCCGGCGTCTCAGCAATTCATCGTCCGCACAAAGCTCATCAAGGCAGTAATTGCCGTATTTGCGGCAATAGCCGGCAATTGAACCAAAATTAATGATCAAAAAAATAATCTCAACCACGAACAGGTGCCGAACCGAAAGCGTCCCCAGCCAGGCGAGCGGTTCATAAAAAGCGGTGATACCGGCTGCAGGCACATAAAAGGCATGGATGTAAAGGAGAAGCCCCAGGGGCGCAGCAACAATCGTGCGTAACCGATTCAGCTCCTGAAGCCCGGGCTCCAATCCGAAGCGGGACGCAAAATCCCGCATAAAACGCGCAAAGTTATCCCGAACCAGGACCGTCACGCAAAGGATCAACACGAAAATGGCATGCAGAAGCTGCATGCGGCTGTAATCCGGAGTGGTAAAAAGCAGCCGCCACATCATGCCCACTGCCACCAGCGGAAAAACAATCGAGTAAACAATGCGGTCCATGATTCGGTCGGCCAGCTGGGCGAAGCTGGTCTCGTGGCTGAATCGGGCGGCAAACCATCCATCTACCAGGTCAAACATCATGGATAAAAACAAAAGCAGCGCGCCTGCCGAATAAAGCCAGGCATTGGGGTTTAGCATGACACTGATGGCGCATACCATTGCGGCAAATACAAGGGGCGGCCTTCCGTAGACCAGAATCATGGTGATCCGTTTGGATATTTTGGGAACTTGCTTCATAAGCATACTCTAAAGGCAAAGCCCGCAGTCTGTAAAGCTAAAAAAAAACATGCCTTCAATAACGCATGCATGATATGGCCACCTTATTCCAGTAAGATTTTTATTGACAGAAACCGCCATTGTTCATAGCGTAAACAGCGTTATCATACACTGTTTTTATGGAGCCATCCGGTTTTTTCAATTCTGCTAAGAGGAGTCAGCCATGGATAGAAAAGTGACGGTTGTCGGTGCGGGCAATGTCGGGGCCACCGCTGCCCAGCGGCTTGCTGAAAAAGAACTTTGTGACGTAGTGCTGGTGGATATCGCGGAAGGCCTGCCCCAGGGCAAGGCCCTGGATCTTCGGGAAGCCGCCCCGATTGAAAAGCATGATGCGGCGGTTGACGGCAGCAACACCTATGAAGCCACGGCAGGTTCGGATATCGTGATCATCACCGCGGGAATCCCCAGAAAACCGGGAATGAGTCGGGATGATCTCTTAAAGACCAACACCAACATCATGAAATCGGTGTGTACCGAGGTGGCCAAACAATCCCCGGACAGCATTTTGATCATCGTGAGCAATCCCCTCGATGCCATGTGCCACGTCGCCATGGAGACCTCCGGCTTTCCGAAGCACCGTGTCATGGGGATGGCGGGGGTGCTCGATTCCGCCCGGTTTCGCGCCTTTATCTCAATGGAGCTGAATGTTTCCGTGGAGAATACCCATGCCTTCGTATTGGGCGGCCATGGCGATACCATGGTCCCGCTGCCCAGGTTTTCAACCGTGGCGGGCATCCCGATCACCGAACTCCTATCCAAGGAACGGATTGAGGCCCTGGTGGACCGGACGCGCAAAGGCGGAGGCGAAATCGTGGCGCTTTTGAAAACCGGCAGCGCCTTTTACGCTCCGGCATCCGCAGCTGCGGAAATGGCGGAGGCCATTATCAAGGACAAAAAGAAAATCCTGCCCTGCGCCGCCTATCTGGAAGGCGAATACGGCATATCCGGGATCTTCATGGGGGTCCCCGTCAAGCTGGGCAGCAAAGGCATTGAAGACATCATCGAGATTGAATTGACCGAGTCTGAAAGAAACGACCTCAACGACTCGGCCGATGCTGTAAAACAACTGGTGGAGGATATCGGAAAGTTTATGTAGCGCCTGAACGAAAAATTCCGGTTTTTGTTCGTGCCCTATGTAGCTTTTTTAAAGGCCTCTCTGACATTTTCGGCTGCCCGGCGATCCATGCCGGGCAGTCCGGCCAGTTCTTCCACAGAAGCGGTCTTGATCTTCTGCAAACTTTTAAAATGCTTTAAAAGAATCGCCTTCCGCTTTTTCCCGATACCCTGAATGCTGTCCAGCCGGGAACGCAGAGCCGTCCTGGTTCGCTTCTGCCGGTGATAGGTGATGGCAAAACGATGGGCTTCGTCTCGAATCCGCTGGAGAAAATACAAAATATCCTGATTTGCCCTGAGATTGACGGGATTCCGCCGGCCGGGCACATAAATCTTGTCTTCTGTTTCGCCCCGATCCGCATCCGCTTTGGCAATTCCCGCTATGCCGAACTCTCCGCGGAGCCCGAGTTTTTCAAGAACCGATACGGCGATGTTTAAATGGCCCCTGCCGCCGTCAACCATCAAAAAATCCGGCAGCGTCCCGGAAGACATGTGATTTGGACTGAACCGGCGTTCCAGCACCTCGGCCATACATGCATAGTCGTCCGCCTGATCCACGTTTCGGATGATGTAGCGGCGGTATTCGTTCTTGTTTGGCGCACCGTCTTCAAAAACCACCATGCCCGCCACCAGTTCCCGCCCTGAGAGCCCGGAGTTGTCAAAGCATTCGATCCGGCGAGGCAGCCGGTCGAGATGAAGTCTGGCCTGTACGCCTTCCAGCAGGCCCTGCTTGGCCATCTCCGCCTCGATACGGCGAGCCAGATGCGTTCGGGCGTTTTCCTCCGCCATGCGAATCAGCCGAAGCTTGTCGCCCCGCCTGGGATAATGAATCCGGACCTTTTTCCCCTTTTTGTGGGAAAGCCATTCGGCATACAAACCCGAATCTTCATGAGCGCACGGCGTCAGGATCTCTTTGGGAATGTCCGGCGTTGCTTCGTAGTGCTGCTTCAGAAACGCCCCGATGATCTCTGGTGTGGTGGCGATTTCGTCATGGACGCGAAAATCCTTTGCACCCTGCATAAATCCATTGCGGACGAACATGACCCAAAGCAGTGCGTACGGGGGTTCACTGGCCACGCCGATGACATCGCGGTCAACAAAATCCGTGGTCACCGCCACCTGTTTTTCCACGGTCTTTTCAACGGCAAAGAGCTTGTCGCGCAAAACCGCGGCCCTTTCAAACTCCCGGCGGCCGGCCGCATCCTCCATTTCCGACCTGATTTTGGCGGTCAGTTCAGCGGTGCGCCCGTTTAAAAAAAGCCGCACCTCGTGGACGATGTCATTGTATTCGGCGCGGCTGACCGGCTTGCAGCAGGGGGCCAGACACAACCCCATCTGATGATAGAGACAGGGCCGCGAGCGGGGCTTCACCCTTGGCGAGACGCATTTACGCAGCCGGAAGGTCTTGTGAATGAGTTTGAGGGTCTGGCGCACCGCCCCGGCCGAGGCAAACGGGCCGAAATAGACGGCCCCGTCATTTCCGATCTTTCTCACCACCTGCAGGCAGGGATAATCGCTTGACATATCCAGCCGAAGCGATGGATACCGCTTATCATCCTTCAGGATAACATTGTAGCGGGGGCGATGCTTCTTGATCAGATTGGACTCAAGGATCAGGGCCTCTTTCTCCGAGGTGGTCTGGATGGTTTCAAAAGAGGCGATCTGATCCACGAGCACACCGGTTTTTATGTCCGTGTGGGCGCGGCCGCTGAAATAAGAGGAGAGGCGATTTCTAAGACTCGCCGCCTTTCCTACATAAATGATGCGGCTCCGGGCGTTTTTCATGATGTAGACGCCCGGTCCGGAAGGTGCGGCTGCAGCTTTTTCTTTCAGTATCGCAGGCATGTTTGCCGTTTATCCCTATAGCTCAGG
>JAGYOT010000231.1 GCA_018399455.1 Desulfobacterales bacterium | reverse complement strand
CCGCCGATGATTATGCAGGCGCCCGGATTGACTGTTTGCGCGATGACCACGCCGATCAGGGATTCGGCCAGGGTTATGGCAATATGCGCAGCGTGTGTGGCCGGCACGGTGCCCCCGCCGCTGCTGGCGGGGGCGAAAATCTGGGGAATATTATGCCGGGCGCAATAGATAACCTTATCGATGGCATTAAAATCTGAGAGCAGCGGGGATATGGGCTCATTATAGAATAGATAGTTGGGTTTCTGCCGGAATTTGTCCGGACCTCCGGCAAGCGCCGCCCCGATCTGATGGATCGCTTCGCAGTGCTCCCGGGTGAAGCACCATGCAATGGGCGGTTTGCTTGAGTTGCAGATCAGCTCTGCGAACTCGTAGAGTCCCTCCATACCATAGGGGGCATCGCTGACCAGTCCGAGCGACATAACAAAGCCGATTTCAGGAAGGGCATCGCACAACCGGGCGACCATGGCGGCGTCGGCCCGGGTATAGCTCCGGCGCTCAAAGTTGAAGGGATCGATAAACTTGGGGCATGTGGGGCCGGGGCCGAAATAGGTATGGCCGTGCTCCACGCGAAGACCTACGGGTCCGGTCCAGCTGAAAATATTGGTAACCGGGGGAACGGAATTCAAAGCCTTGTTCACCACATGCGAAGGCATATAAACCCGCTGGCCGCTGACCTGGCAGCCGTTTTCAGTCAGCAGCCGGCATGCCTCTTCGTGTTTGACCTCAACACCGGTATGCTGCAGAATCTGAAACACCTCGTTAAATATCAGACGCTTCTGGCCATCCGAGAGAAATGAAAACCGTACGTATTGTTCCTCGGTCAGGTTGGTTCGGGTACCCATTATTCAGGCTCCTTGTTCGGTTTTGGCGGCCAGGCCGCGCAGCTCTGCCAGCAGTTTCGGGTCCATGGGGGCAGGGACATGGGTTTGAAGAATCCTGGCGCGCATCTCCTCTACCCGATTCTTCATGGTTTTTTTCCCGTCCGCGACCCAGTTTTCGTAATTGGCCCGGTTGATTAAATGAGGCCGGAACCACTCCTGCCAGTACTGGAAGGTATGGTCCTGAGTCAGGTATTCCCCCCCGGGGCCCACCTTTTCGATAAGCTCCAGAGCCAGGTAAGGCTCATCCGTGCTGATGCCTTTACCAATCTGTTTGATCATTTCAATAATTTCATTGCACATGACCATGCTGTCGAGCGAGGTGCTGCTGCCGCCGTTCATCAATCCGGGTCCGAAAATCAGGTCCGCGCCGGATAAAAAGCCATAGAACAGACTGCTTGTACAATCGATGCCGGCATCCTGGCCGATTTCGGATGCGTCTGTAATGCCTGCCGGAAACAACATGCCCAAACCCAGCCACTTGGAGACATCGGTGTTGGCTGCCTGGCTGAGCGCCAGTTCCGGTACGCTGTAGCCGCACCCCTGCCCGTCAGGGGCGGGTGCCGTGGTGACGCCTCCTCTGATAAGGGGCATCCCGGGCTTTACAAGATAAGAAAGCACCGAGACCATCATGGTTTCGGCCAGCGTCTGGACCAGTATGCCGGCAATGGCCCTGGGAGCAGTAACCCCGGCAATCGCCCGGGAGGCGCATATACAGGGAATGCGGTTTTCAGCACAAAACATCAGTTTTTCCGCCTCCCCTGCCGATAGCGTCAGGGGTGAGTCAATCTCCACATAATGGGCAAAAAGCGGGCTTAAGCGAAATTGTGCCTCCCCGCCGCAAACCAAAGCTCCCATCTGCCATAAGCGGTAGAGCTCATCCGTATCACGGCTCCCCAGAAGCATGGGTTTGCTTGATCCTTCCAGCATAGCGATGACCCGGGAAGGATTGGATGAACCGACTTGGTTACAGGGATGCACCAGGGGGCCGGTGATGAAGTCAAGATTCGGCAGATAGTCCGCCAGCCGGGCTGCATTGTAGATTTCCTGACGGTCGATCTGCCCGTTTCCCTGTCTTCCTCCGGATGGTTCCGTCAGATAGAGAGGACCGGTGCCGAATGCCAGCTCGTCTTTCTGCAGGCGGACGGAGCGTTCCCTGTTTCTCCCGGCCAAAGCGATTTTGCGGGGATGGCATCGCAGGGCGGCCTCTATTAAAACGGTGGGAATACGCACGAGATCCGTGTCAGTTACCAATGCTTCGCTTTTTTTGAAACGTTCCAGGGCGAGCGGGCTTTTTACCCGGGCGCCGTCACTTTCAATGATCCCCAGGGCGTCGAAATAGATGCGCTCGATCTCATCTTCAGATAATACCTGAAAATTGGGGGTTGTCTGAACAATTTCCTTGATTTTCATAACGCTCCTTTAATCTGAGGCAAAAGCGCTCATGGCAAACTTCACTCGTTCGTCCGCGCTGGGGGTCAGATCCGGATCAAGCTGTTCAATTCTTCTCAGACGCGGCAGCAGCCCGACGCCATTGGCGACCTGGATGGTGAGTCCGGGCCTGGCATTTAATTCAAGCAGCAAGGGCCCTGAGTCTCTATCCACCACCAGATCCGCACCGATATAGCCGAGGCGGGTCATTTCAAAGCAACGGGCGGCCAGTACCAAAAGATTTCGCCAGTCCGGAACGGCAATCGTATCCAGGGCAATGCCCGTATCCGGGTGCCGGGTGACTCTGCGGCCATACTGAACCGCATGGAGGCATTCTCCGGTGGCAACATCAAGGCCCACGCCCACGGCGCCTTTGTGCAGATTCGCCTTGCCGTCGGAGGCCTGAGTGGACAATCTCATCATGGCCATGACAGGGTATCCCCTGAAGACAATGATCCGTATGTCCGGAACCCCGGCATAGGATAGTTGTTCGAACATTTCCACAGGCCGGATCAGATCTTCGATGATGGCCACATCCGGGGAGCCCCCCAGAGAGTAAAGGCCGGCCAGGATATTTGACAAGTGCCGTTTAATATCATGGATGCGGATCGGTTTATTCGAGGATCTGACAAACCCATCGCCGTCACGGCCTTTTATCACGAGAATGCCCTTGCCGCCGGTGCCTTTGGAAGGTTTGATGGCAAATCCTTCCAGATTTTCCACATGGCGCGAAAAAGAGGCGATTTCATACTGATAGCGGATGACGCCTCTTAATTGCGGGGTGGATAGATTAAATTTTTCTGCCAGCAGCTTGGTCTTCAGCTTGTCGTCAACCAGCGGATATCGGTTGCGTCTGTTATAGCGGCTGATGTAGGCAACGTTCCGGCAGTTCATGCCCAGGATGCCCTGCCTGCGAAGGGCAAATGGAAAAATCCACATGTCAGAATCTGCCTCTCATAACCCCGAAGCGTTTGAGTTCAGTCAGCTTATATCCCGTATACTGGCCGATCAACAGGAGCAGGGCCAGTAGAACCAGGTGGATTTCCGGGAAATTAAAAGTCAAATGCCGAACCATGTCCATACGCATGCAGATATAGGCCAAAACAGCCACGCTGAGACTCCCGAGCCCCTGTACCAGGACTTCGCGGCTTCCTTCCTCCTCCCACAGGATGCTCATGCGTTCAATCGTCCAGGCAATGATGATCATTGGGAAAAAGGTGATGGTAAGGCCGATATTGACGCCAAGCTCATAGCCCAGAACACTTACCATGGCAGTCAGAAACACGACTAAAACAATCAGGGTTGAAATCCGTGCAACCATCAGGAGGTTGAGCCTGGACAGGTATCCGCGCAGCATCAGGCCGATGGCGACAATAGCGATAAAGGCTGTGAGGCCCGGGATCAGATAGGTCTGTAAAAGCGAGAGAGCAATCAGGACGGGCATGAACGTACCTGAGGTGTGAACGCCGATGATGATCCTCATAAATGTGACAATCAGGGCACCCACGGGCAGAAGCAGCAGCAGTTTAAACACGCTTTGTTCTTCAATGGGGAGGTTGTAAAGACTCAGACGGGCAAACCCGCCACGATCCGCCTGCAAGCGGGCCAGGTCCATGGCCGGCATTGTCTGATGAATCATTGAAAAATGAATCTCAGAGTTGCTGCCCCCGGATACATCCAGCAGAGACTTCCCCCCCCGGTGCCATAAAAGGAAGTTTTCCGGCAGGCCATGAGTCCCGGTGCGGGGATCCATGGGGACCCAACGGGTCTCGTCAAAGACTTCCAGAACCGGTTTCAGCGGCTGATATCGACGCGAATCCTGAAGCTCAAGCCCCATGGATACACGTGCCGGAATGCCGGCATAATTGAGAAGCCGCATGAGCAGGCTTGGCAGGTCGTATTCGCTTAAAAGAAGTGATACGTTCTGGACCGGCTCCGAGGCTGTCAGTTGTTTTGAAAGCTCACGGGCGAAACTGGTTGCCGTACTTGATCTGTCGTAGGCCTGATCGATCAGCTGCTTGGCGGCCGTACCCTGGAGTTCGTCCCAGTAAATCGTGCGCGGCTCGTGGATTTCTCTGCTCCTCAACGTCCGCCGGGTCAAGGGGGCGGGAACC
>JAGYOT010000230.1 GCA_018399455.1 Desulfobacterales bacterium | reverse complement strand
TGCCGAGGTGGCTTCGTCGAGGATCATGATGGGTGGGTTTTTCAAAACTGCCCTGGCAATGCTGGCCCGACGGGCAAACGGCCGGCTTATCCCGGAAGATTTGGTTCAACCGACAGCCGATTGTTTTCCAGGGCTTGAAAACTTTATTTATCAGACCCAATATGATATTTTGATAAAAAAGGCGGAAGATGCTAAATCCTTGTCTGAAAAGGCCGATTATTATATCAGGGCACTTGCCTTGAATCCGAATCGCCCGGAGGCCTCCGAGGGCATCCGTCATGTGGCGCGGAAGGTCTTGGACGCCGGGGAGTATCAGCTCTCTGTCTCAATGCTTGAGCGGGCCATGGCGGCTGCACCTTCGGACGGTTTGATTGCCGATGTTTATGACGAGATTCATTATGAGATGGCAGTTTATCCAACGGGTTCAGGGTGCGGCGAGGAAAACCGCATCACCGAGGCCCCGGTGGCGCTTGATACATTGAGTCTTTGTCTTGAATATCTCAATATGAAGCCGGACGCCATTGTTCAGGTGACGATCTCCAGAGACGGCGGGCAGACCTTGGAAATGCCCGTTGTTCTGCATGCCTGCACCGGCAATCAGGCGATCAGCGTTTCCGCTCCCGTGGAGGGCTTTACAGTGGGCGAGTATTCAATTATGGTTAAACAAAACAGTACGGTTTTATCGAAAAGCCGAATTCGGTTCATCCCAAAGCGGAGGTGATGTCTATGCGCTGGATTTTTCTGTTTCTGCCGATTTGGCTGGCGGTTACGGGTTGTGCGTCAACCTGCCCGGAAGTCCGGCAGCAGTTGAAGGCCTGCCATCAGTCCGTCATTGAAAGGGATCAGGTCATCGGCAAAAAGCAGGCCGTCATTGAAGAGAAAGAACAGACCATCGAGGACAAAAATGAAACCATCGCAACCCTGAAAGGTCAGATTGATGAACTCGATCGTCGGCTGAACATCCTGACCAGCGAACAAAACCGATATGACGAACGCATTCAGCGTCTTACCTCGGAGGTCAGGGATTTTGTCAAAATGCAGATCCAGGAGAATCGGAGATTTCTGACCAATGTAGCGCTTGAGGACTTTGTCGGCAATCCCCTGATTTTAAGGGAGAATGTGGCCAAGGCCGGGCATATGATTGTGGATATGGCCCACCCGGTACCCGGAAAAGGGCAGATAAACGGTATCGGAGGTTATTTCCAGGGCTCCGGCGAGATTTGTGTCAAGCTGCTGCGACCGGTGGGGAGTGATTATATCGTTACTTACAGTAAAGCCTTGAGGGTTGAATGCAGTAAAACCTGCAAGCTGCTTATCGATTTTGACAAGCCTATTCTGGTCAATAAAGGCGATGTGGTCGCCTACTATCTGCCCGGACCGGTGTCGGTTGTCTATGACCGCGAAATCGGCGTTAATTCCTATTTTGAGGTCCACACGGATAAATACCCGGTAGGCGAGCGAATCAAGGCGGACGATATGTGGCAGCCAAAACAAAGCAAACGGAAATATTCCCTGAATTATTACGGGATTTTTATTCAGGGGGAATAGCCCCGGGAAAATTTCGGTCGGGCAGTGCCAACCCTGACTTTGTTTACGAGAACTGAACTTGGCCATAACCTATGATGCGATTTTCAAAAGAAGCGATCCAATTGTCAGACCCGGATATTCATAAGCCGAAGGCCAGGGTGCTTACAATTTTATTTGCGGATATTTCCGGGAGCTCCCATCTTTATGAACGCCTTGGGGATCATGCCGCCCAGGCGGTAATCGGCAGTGTGCTTGGTCGTCTGCAAGAGGAGGCGGAACGGTTTGATGGCGATGTGCTCAAGACCGTGGGGGATGCCGTGCTCTGTACCTTTGACATGACCAACAGTGCCATGGATGCTGCCAAAGCCATGATGCAGGCGATGAAGCAGCCGGTCAGCGAGCGGCTGAATATACCGGAGATCCCGCAGATCAATATCCATGTAGGCATCCATTGCGGCCCGGTTGTTGCCGAAAATGGCGATATTTTCGGCGATGCGGTTAATATCACCGCGCGGGTGGTCAATTATGCCAATCCCCGTCAGATTGTCGCCACCCGTTCCGCTATTTGGAACATTCCGGAAATCGGGCGCCATTCGCGAAAATATCTGGGAAGTATTACGGCTAAAAATATTAGCGGGGAAATTGAGCTGTTCGAAATGGTGTTTGAACCCCAGGATTTGACCACAGTTCTGGATACCCGGAAGCTATCCGAGGCTAGTCCCGCTTGTCTTTATCTGGCCTGGGGGGACCGGGTCATTGTGGTCGACAGCCAGCGTCCGGTTGTTTCTGTCGGGCGGGAGGACTATAATGATTTAGTGATGCGCTGCGCCTGGATTTCCCGGACTCATGCCCGTATTGAAAACCGCAACGGCAGCTTCATGGTCAAAGATAAAAGCACCAACGGAACGTTTGTTTATCCTTCGTCTGCCGCTCCTCTTTATGTGAACCGGGGAGAGCGGCCTCTTCTTGGCAAGGGCGCGATCATTTTCGGGCGTGAAAAGGAATCCGGTGAAGGCGATGACTTTGCCGATACCCTGCGTTACGAGATAAGGTAGGCCTGTCCATGAGTTTTGATCCGCAGGGAGTTTTATGACTATTCTCTGTCTTTTGCTCGTCATTTATGCGGTGGCGGCGCTGGTGGTCGTTCTGCTCTATATGGTTGCCTGGTATGATTACGTTAATTTCCGCTGCAAACCGGATGAAGGCGTCTGGCGGGATAATATCCGTTATGGTCGAATCCTGGCAGCCGTTTTTGCGGAGTCGGTTGCCATGTTTGTTCATTTTGTCACCCGGCCGCTGCGTTTTGTTTTTGACCGTCACAGACCCGGGTCCGGGCCGGAAAAAGGGCCGCCAATCCTTTTTGTCCACGGATGGGGCTCCGCCAGTCATGCATTTGTTTTCATCTCACGTTTTTTGAAACAGAGAGGATTCAAAAAAACCTATTTCATGACTTACCGGCCGGTAATGACCGATGCGGCAAAGCTTTCACAAAAGTTGGCTGACCGGATCGATGAGGTGCTGACTGCCGCAGGGTCTGATCGGCTTGTCCTGGTTGCCCACAGCATGGGAGCGGTACTTGCCCGGTATGCGATCAAAAATCTTGATATGGAGGATAAAGTCAGCCATGTGATTACGCTTGGCGGAGCACACATGGGATCCAGAGTAGCCGCTTTTATGCCGATTGGACGCAACACGCTTCAGCTTCTTTACCAAAGTGATTTTCTTAAGGATCTGGCCTCCGCTGGGCTGACGCCGGGAAAAGCCGGGTATGTATCGATTTATTCCGCTTTTGACGAATATATTATTCCCCAGGATTCGGCGGATTTGGGCCCGGGCGCAGTTAATCACCGCCTGGACTGGCACGGTCATGCGCGCCTGCTTTACAGCCCCCGGATCAGCCGCCTGATCGCCGAAGTGCTGGAAACCGGTGGCCCGGCTTAAACGCGAATCCGGAGCCGGCGGCCGCTAAGCGGCCAAAAGGATTCGTTATTCTGTATTTGATAAAAGAGGAGTCGTATTGTTTCCCTCATGAAATTCATAAACAAGCGCAACAGTACCCGAAGTCTGGCCTGGCCGGATACGAGAGCGATTATAACTGCGGTCGATTCCCGATCCAGGAAAAGCAAAGGCAGACGAAGAATCAAGGGCAGGGTTCGGGATATCGGTTCATGCGGCATGTTCCTGGAGACATCGGAATATATTCCCGTTAATTCAACTGTCGACATTGAGATCCAGTTTGACCCTGCCTGTCGCTCCTCCACGCTGCCGTTGAATGTGAGGGGGCAAATTGTACATGCCACCCGGCAGGGGCTTGGAATTCGGTTTATATCCATTGATCTCTCCCTTTTCCAGAGACTAATCGTTCAAAAGATGAATCGCATGGAGCGTCAGCGAGCCATGGGAGCCTCCGGTTAAAAGGCCGGTAAAAGCCAGGTTTGACCTCTTTGAAATGATATGCCAGAGTACAGGCCATGTTCACCTTCCTTCACGCAGCCGACATTCATCTGGACAGCCCCATGCACAAGCTGGACGCCTATGACGGGGCTCCAGTGGAAGAGTTCCGCCTGAGTACGCGGCGGGCCTTTCAAAACCTTGTCGATAGGGCAATCTCCGAAAAGGTGGCCTTTGTTCTCATATCCGGAGATCTCTACGACGGGGATTGGAAGGACTACAACACCGGGCTTTTTTTTATCGCCCAGATGAACCGGCTGCGAGAGGCCGGCATCCATGCATTTATCATAGCCGGCAATCATGATGCCGCCAGTACGATCACCCGCTCGCTGCGCATGCCCGAAAACGTGTTCATGTTTCCGGCAGGACGGGCTGAAACCGTCGCCCTTGACGACCCGCCGGTTGCGATCCACGGCAGAAGCTTTGCTTCCCCGGCGGAAAAAGAAGATCTTTCCGTCG
>JAGYOT010000023.1 GCA_018399455.1 Desulfobacterales bacterium | reverse complement strand
TGACAAGCGATGCCTCGGAATACCGCGGCGGCGGGGTCGTAAAATGCTGTTTCGGTTCTATCTGCTTGACAGAAAGCTTTATGCCTTCTGAAAGTTCAGGCAGTTCGTCTTTTTCGCCGGTTTTGGGCCTGCCGTTTCCGTCGTCTTCGGCAGACTGATACAGGGCCAGAAAACCCTGGAATTTAACCGTGGAGCCACTTGCCGTAAATGTATAGCTGCCGGCCGTTATATTAATGCTCTGCTGATCAATCAGGGCCTGGGCCATCTGCGATGCGACAAAACGCTGCCAGATCAGCCGATAAAGGGCCAATTGATCCTTGGACAGATAGGATGCGACTTTATCCGGGGTATAGTAGACCGAGGTCGGCCGGATGGCCTCATGGGCATCCTGGGCCTTGTTTTTGTTCTTGAAAAACCGGGGCTTATCCATTGCGTAATCGGGACCGAAAGTCTCCCGGACCAAATCCAGCGCTTCATTGGCGGCTTCGGCGGAAATTCGCGTTGAATCGGTCCGCATATAGGTAATCAGGCCCACATATTCTCCGTTGCCCAGGTCCACGCCTTCATAGAGCTGCTGGGCGACCGTCATGGTTTTTTTGGCGGTAAACCGCAGCCGCCGAATGGCATCCTGCTGGAGCTTGCTGGTGATAAAGGGCGGGTAGGGGTTCCGTTTGACGGTCTTTTTGACGATTTTGTCAACAATAAAATCCGCCTCCCGGATTTCGCTCAAAATCGCGCTGGCCTGCTCCTCGTTGCCAATAGTGAGCTTTTTGCCCTGCTTTTTGCTTAGCTTTGCAGTAAAAGGCGGCGGACTGTCACCCTCTAAATAGGCGGTAACCGTCCAGTATTCCACAGGATCAAATGCCTGGATATCCCGTTCCCGCTCGCAGATCATGCGTACTGCCACCGATTGTACGCGGCCGGCGCTCAAGCCGTACTTAACCTTTTTCCACAGGAGCGGGGAAATCTCATAACCCACCAGCCGGTCCAGAATCCGCCGGGTCTGCTGGGCCTTGTACTTGCTCTCGTTCAGTTTCTCCGTATTTGCCAGGGCCTCCTGCACCCCTTTTTTTGTCAATTCATGAAACAACACCCGATAAAAGCGCGGACCATCTTTTTTCTTTAAAACATTCGCTGTGTGCCAGGCAATGGCCTCGCCCTCCCGGTCCGGGTCAGGGGCAAGATAGACCTCATCCGAATCCCGGGCAGCGGCTTTCAACGCTTTAATCACCTTCTGCTTGCCCGGAACCGTTACATACTTCGGCGTAAACCGGTTCTCAATATCGATGCCGAATTCCTTCTGCGGCAGATCCTTGATATGACCAACGGTTGAGGCAACCTTGTACCGGCTGCCCAGATACTTTTTAAGCGTTTTCTCCTTTGTCGGGGATTCAACAATGACAAGGGGTTTGCTCACAATTCATCTCCGTATGTTGAAAAATACATGCCGGGTGATCGGGCCACCAGGCCTTTGAGTTCAAGGTTGACCAACACGGCGGACAACTGACTCACCGGCATATTCATCTTGCGGCTCAACTCATCGATATGGACGGGATACGGCTCAAGCATGCCGAACACCCGAGCTTCATCTCCCCTTAACTGCCCGCCGGATTTAACGTTGTGCTCCTTACCGCGATTTTTATCAGATTTCAAGAAAAGATAAGGAAACTCCTCGAGAATATCCTCGGCAGCCGCCACAAGCTTGGCGCCCTGCTTGAGCAGATGGTGCACGCCCTGACTGGTCCTGGAATTGATGTTGCCCGGAACTGCAAATACTTCCCTTCCCTGTTCACCGGCAAGACGGGCAGTAATCAGGGAGCCGCTTTTGGCCGCTGCTTCGACCACCACGGTCCCCAGGCTCATCCCGGCAATAATCCGATTGCGCCGGGGAAAATTATAGGCATTGGGCGCCTCATTGATTGGAAATTCGGTGATCACGGCCCCTCCTTCGGCAAGGCGTTCATAAAGCCATCGGTTTTCGGGCGGATAAACAACGGAAAGCCCGTTTCCCAGGACCGCCACCGTATGCGCGCCCACCGAGAGAGCCCCTTTGTGACAGGCCGTATCGATACCGCGGGCCATGCCGCTGACCACGGTGAACCCTGAATCGGCCAATTCGGCAGCCAGCCTTTCGGCCGTGGAAATCCCGTACCGGGTGGCCGCCCTGGAGCCCACCATGGCGATCATCCGGGAAGAACCTTCCAGCTCGCCAAAAACATAAAGAAAAGGCGGAGGATCAGGGATTTCACGAAGAAGAGGCGGGTATTGCGCATGATTAAAGGAGATCATCCGGCACCCGGTTTTCTGGATCCGGGCCAATTCCGCATTAACCGAAACGGGCGGCGCTCCTGCCCGAATGGCTTCCGATAGCGAGGCGGTTATGCCTTCAACCTTCAAAAGCTCACGTCCAGAGGCATTAAATACCCGTTCGGGAGTTTCAAACCGATCCAGCAGAGTTTTATACAGGTAATTGCCGACACCCGGTACATACTTCAAAGCCACCCAAGGGCGGATGCTGTCCATACGCTAGCTTACGCCCGGCCGACGGCCTCGGCCGCTCCCTTTCCTGTCCCTTCCTGCAGAAGGATCAAAATGGGGCTGGATACATAAACCGAGGAATAGGTCCCCACAACCACGCCGATTATCATGGCCAGAGCAAAGTCATGAATAATGGCGCCGCCGAAGATAAAGAGGCATAACAGCACAATCAGGGTGGTCATCGAGGTCATAATGGTGCGGCTCAGGGTTTCATTGACACTCTGGTTGATGACCGCATCCAGGGGCCTGCGGGCGTGCTTTTTGATATTTTCCCGAATCCGATCAAATACAATAATGGTATCGTTTAAGGAATAGCCGATAATGGTCAGCATGGCTGCCACAATGGGTAGCGAGAACTCCACGCCCAGGACTGTCAGGATCCCCACGGTAATCAAAACATCATGCATTAACGCCACAATCGCGCCCATGGCGAATTTGAGCCTGAGCTGCCAGTACATGACCAGAGCGACGATCAGGGCAAGCAAAATCAGGAGCGGAATGCTCACATTGAACAGTCCGAACAGATACACGGCCCCGATCAGTGCTGCGGCCATAACCCCGCTCATCACCCATTTGAGTTCAAACCGGCCGGATATATAAATCGTGATAAACAAAAGTGCATAAAACATCGCCAGCAGCGCCTTCTCACGAAGATCCGCCCCCACCTGCGGGCCCACCATTTCAACCCGCTGAACCTCCACGGAAACGCCTGTCACCTCTTTGACGGCCTCCCCGACCTCCCTGGAAAACCCTTGTTCCGTTATCAGCGTCTGATCGGTTCGGATCAGATACTCGTTCTGGTCACTGGTTCCGAAGCGCTGCACCGAGGAATCGCCCAGCCCCACGGCCTCAAGGCCGGTTCTGATATCGGCAATGGAGGTCTCCTCCATACATCTGATCTGGACCATGGTGCCGCCGGAAAAATCGATGCCGTAAGTAGGCCCTCCATGATAGATCAGAACGGCCAGTGTCAACAGAATCAGTAGTCCGGAAAAGGCATAAGCGATTTGGCGCTTTCCGATAAAATCAATATTTGTGCCGGGTTTGATAATTTCCATAGGTGTTTCCCTTTAAAGTTAGATGCTCAGGCTTCGGACATGCCGGGTAATAAAGAGATAATCAAAAATCAGGCGCGAAATGACCAGCGCGGTAAATAAACTGGCCAGAACCCCCAGACTTAATGTGACAGCAAAGCCCTTCACCGGGCCGGTGCCGAATTGAAAAAGAACAAGGGCGGCAATCAGTGTGGTGACGTTAGCATCCAGTACCGTCAAGCCGGCGCGGTCAAACCCGGCGGCAACAGAAGCGCCGGGCGTTTTGCCCAGGCGCATTTCCTCGCGTATCCGCTCATAGATAATCACATTGGCATCCACGGCCATGCCAATGGTCAGAATAATGCCGGCAATGCCGGGAAGGGTGAGCGTAGCCTGAAAAGCGGCCAGACCCGCGGCGATCAGCAGGATATTGAGCACAAGCACGAAGTTTGCCACCATACCCGCGGCTTTGTAATAGACGCCCATGAATATGAGCACCAGGATGCCTCCCACCAGCATGGAAAAAAAACCTTTCTGAATCGAGTCATGCCCCAGGGATGGGCCCACCGTTCGCTCTTCGATAATTTCCACCGGCGCCGGAAGGGCACCGGCGCGAAGCACAATAGCCAGGTCATGGGCCTCCTTGGCGGTAAAACTCCCGGTGATGCGGGCGGTTCCACCCGGGATGGGCTCCTGGATGGTCGGAGCGGAATAAACTTTGTTATCCAGAACAATGGCCAAACGTTCTTTCACGTTTTCCCGGGTAATCTGCTCAAAGGTCCGGGCGCCTTTGCGGTCAAACTCAATAGAAACAAAAGGTTCATTGAACTGGGGATCGATCTGAACACTGGCATCGGTCAGACTGGCGCCCGTGAGAAGGGTTCGCTCCCTGACCAGATAAGGCTGCGGCGTATCCCTGCGGGCCTCTGAAGCCTCCTCTGCCTGGTAGAGAATCTCGCTACCGGCCGGGACATTGCCGTTTAATGCCCCCCCCAGGTCATTTTGTGAATCCAGCAGCTTAAACTCCAGCTGGGCGGTTTTGCCGATCAGTTCCTTGGCACGCCGGGTGTCCTGGATGCCGGGCAGCTGCACCAGAACCCTTCTTCCCCTGGATGCGGATATCCGGCTCGCTCACGCCGAACTGATCAATGCGGTTTCTGATCGTCTCAAGTGCTTGTTCGGTAGCCTGCTTCTTGATTTCCCGCACCCATTCCTCAGTGAGACCGATTTCCAGCTTAAGTCCGCCCTCTTCTTGAGATTTGGATGCGATTTCCACATCGGCGTATTCGCGGGCCAGAATATCGCGTACATCATCAAGGGCCTCCTGCTCCAAAATCGTGACGGAAAGTTTTGTCTTCCCCGCTGCCAGAATGCCCCGATGCCGGATCCGCTCTTTGCGCAGCAATGTACGCAGTTCACCGCGGATGCGCTCCACCGTGCTTTGAACCGCTTTTTCCGTCTGTACTTCAAGGACAAGATGCATTCCGCCCTTTAAATCCAGACCAAGATTAATCTGCTTGTGGGGCCACCATCCCGGTTTGAAAGTTGGTATCACAAGGACTGCGGCGACAATCAGAACCCCTAAAACAATCAATATGCGCCAGGAAACGTTTTTCACGGCTGGTACCCCTTATCCACTTATCCACTAAATTCCCTGATTAATGGCTTTTCAAAAAACCAATATCCCCGCATGCGCTGTGTCCTGCGCTTGCGGGGGCGGTGACGAACGCCGCCCCCCCGGCCGTCATTTGACAATCAACGGCCCTGAGAATCGGACGCGGCGATCTTTTACCAATTTAGCACCGGCAAATCAAGTATTGCTTTCATCTTTTTGTTTGGGCTCAGGGGCCGCCTGCGCCAGCGAGGCAATGCTACCCCGGGTCACCTTGACCCGGACCTTGTCTGCAATTTCAAGACTTGCGGTGTGGTCGTCCAGGCTGGTTATTCTTCCGTAAATCCCTCCGCTGGTAATTATCCGGTCGCCCTTTTTCAGGTTATTGATCATCTCCTGGTGCGACTTGGCCTTTTTCTGCTGGGGCCGAATGAGCAGAAAATAAAAAATCACGAACATCAGGATGATCGGCACCAGTGCGGCAAAGCCCCCCCCCTGCGGAGCATCCCCACCGGCGCCCTGCCCCATTGCATAGGCCGTCGCTACTAAATCAAACATGCTGCCTCCCTGGTATATGGTTTTATGCGTTTAACGTTCTGCCGTTGATGCATCAAGACTCCGATATGCCGGTTATTCCCAGTCAATCCGGCTGTCGCCGGGGATCATGGTGCTGTCGGGTTCAATCGTAATATTAATGCCCCGGCGCACCTCAAGATCCAGAATCTCCTTTTTTTTGCGGTTCAATAAATACGCCGCAACTTCCGAGGGAACATAGCCTTTCACATTTGATATGTCCCCCTTCAGGGTCTCCAGCCGGAGCCGTCGGAGAAAGCTCAGGCCCAGGGATTCCACGGACTGAGTAACCCCTTTGCCCTGGCAGTGCCGGCATCTTTCAAAATTAATCAGCCGGATGGACGGCCGGATACGCTGCCTGGACATCTGCATCAGACCAAAGCTTGAAATCCGACCCACCTTGGTGCGCGCCTTATCCTCCTTTACGTTGGTCTTCATGGCCCGTTCGACTTTTAGCTTGTTCTTCTGCTCCCTCATATCAATAAAGTCAATCACAATCAGTCCGCCCAAATCCCTCAATCGCAGCTGACGGGCAATCTCTTCAGCAGCCTCCAGATTGGTGGCCAGAGCGGTTTCCTCAATGGATTTTTTTTGCGTGGCCTTTCCCGAGTTCACATCAATTGAAACAAGGGCTTCGGTCTGTTCAATCACAACCGATCCCCCGGATTTGAGTCTCACCCGGTTCTCAAAAATCGATGTGATCTGATCCTCCAGCTGATGCTTGGTAAAAATCGGCTTATCGGCAGTGTAGCGTTTGACGATTTTCTGGTGCTGTGGCGAGACGATGTGAATGAACTCGCGGATCTCATTGTAAACGGCTTCATCATCAACGAGGATTTCCGACACATCAGCAGTAAAATAATCCCTGATGGACCGCTGAACCAGCGTCCGATCCTTGTAGACCAGGGCAGGGGCCTCCTCCTTGACAGCCTCCTTGTTGATATTTTTCCACAGGCGCATAAGATAGCGGAAATCTTTATCAATGGCCGTTTTTGTCGCTTTCTGGCCAGCGGTCCGGACAATGATGCCATAGTCCTCAGGGATTTTAAGCTTTGAGAGGATATCCTTCAAGCGCTTGCGTTCCTCTTCATCGCCAATTTTCCTGGATACACCGCGGTTTTTGCCGCCCGGCATCAGAACGATATAGCGGCCGGGAAGCGATATGAACGTGGTCAGCATGGCGCCCTTGTGCATGAAGGGGTCATTGGTGATCTGTACGAGCATTTCCTGGCCGCTCTGGACAATATTTTTGAGAGACTGATTGCCTGAAGGATCATCCCTGAAGTAGTCGGGATGGATTTCATGCTTCTGCAAAAAACCATGCTTTTCAGCGCCATAATCGACAAATACAGCCTGAAGGCTGGGCTCCACCCGAGCCACGATCCCTTTGTAAATGTTTCCCTGAGTGATCTCCCGGGCGGTGGTTTCAATATGAAACTCCTCCAACCGGTTGTTTTTAACCTTCGCAATCCGGCACTCCTCCGGATCAACGGCATTGACCAATATTTTGCTGTTCATCGCGATGAGACCGACACCTCCTTGTCATCTATAAGCTTCAAAAATCAGGATGTTGTGGGGATTGCCGCACATGGATCCATATGAATGCCTTCTTTCATATGAAATCAGGGCAAACAAGTCAAATAATTTCTAATTTAAACAAGTTGCAGGAAGGCCGCCCTTTTGTGGCGTTTATGCCGGTACTGTTAAAACGGAGCCCGTCCCCGACTTTCCTGCCGGAACCCGGATCCGGATATTTCAAAATTGATATTTCAAAAACTTTGTGGCATAGAAAAGCACTTGGTAAGAATTCAGGCCATTCTTTGACGGCGATCATGATTCCGCGAAGGTCAGGAGGATTAAACCAATTTTAAATCAATTGTTGCCATAGTGTGGATACTATCCCATCATAGAGATAAATCCCACAAACGGCTAAACAGAGAAGAGTCAGACAATGGAGACCCGATACAATCCAAAGCAAATTGAACCGAAATGGCAGGCGGTCTGGGAGAAAAACCAACAGTTTAAAGCAAGCGAGGCGTCGGACCGGGAAAAATACTATCTTCTTGAAATGTTTCCCTATCCTTCCGGCAAAATCCATATGGGGCATGTGCGCAATTACACCATCGGCGATGTTATTGCCCGCTACAAGCGAATGCAGGGATTTAACGTGCTGCACCCCATGGGATGGGACGCCTTCGGCATGCCGGCGGAAAATGCGGCTATTGCCAACGATACCCACCCGGCTGCCTGGACATACGCCAACATCGAGGCCATGCGCACCCAGTTAAAACGCATGGGTTACTCCTACGACTGGGACCGGGAACTGGCCACCTGTGCTCCTGAATACTATAAATGGGAGCAGTGGCTCTTTCTGAAAATGTTTGACAAGGGCATGGCCTATCAGGGGGAATCCTATGTGAACTGGTGCGAAACCTGCCAGACCGTCCTTGCCAACGAGCAGGTGGAGGCCGGGGAATGCTGGCGCTGCGGCCAGCCTGTGCGCCAGAAAAAGCTCCGGCAGTGGTTCTTTAAAATCACGGATTATGCCGAGGATCTTTTGAATCATTGCGACCAACTGCCCGGCTGGCCGGAAAAAGTCACCACCATGCAGAAAAACTGGATCGGCAAAAGCATCGGCGCGGAAATCAGCTTTGCTGTTGAAAAAAGCGATCTGCAGATCAAAGTCTTTACTACCCGGCCGGATACCTTGTTCGGTGCCACATTTATGTGCCTTGCCCCGGAACATCCCCTGGTTCAGCCGTTATCGCGCGGAACCGGCCGTGAAGCTGAAGTGGATGCCTTTGTCGAGCGCATGGCGCTTCAGAGCCACTCGGACCGGATGCTTGAAAACTACGAAAAAGAAGGCGTCTTTACCGGTGCGTGGTGCATCAATCCCGTAAACGGCCGCCGAATGCCTGTTTATCTTGCCAATTTTGCATTAATGGAATATGGTACCGGTGCGGTCATGTCGGTCCCTGCCCATGACCAGCGTGACTATGACTTTGCCAGAAAATACGGGCTCGATATTATCGTGGTGATTTGTCCCCGAAAAGCAGCTGTTAACGAAGTAGCCCGGACAGAGGCCTATACCGGCGAGGGGGTTCTGGTCAACTCGGAGCGCTTTGATGGCATGGAAAGCACGGCCGCCAAAGAGGCGATAACGGACGATCTGGCTCAGCGGAATATGGGCAAAAAGGCCGTCAGCTACCGTCTGCGCGACTGGGGCATATCGCGGCAGCGGTATTGGGGGGCTCCCATTCCCGTTATCCACTGCCCGGTCTGCGGTACCGTCCCGGTTCGTGAGGAGGATTTGCCTGTGGTGCTTCCCGAAGATGTCGATCTCCTTGAAGGCGGACGCTCCCCGCTTGCCGCAACCAAATCTTTTGCTGAAACGACCTGCCCTGCCTGCGGCGGACCGGCCCGGCGCGAAACCGATACCATGGACACTTTTGTCGAGTCCTCCTGGTATTTTGAACGCTACTGCAGTCCGCGGCATAATACGGGTATGTTCGACCCTTCGGCCGTCGCCTACTGGATGCCCGTGGATCAGTACATCGGCGGGGTGGAGCATGCGGTGATGCATCTGCTCTATTCCCGTTATTTCACAAGGGTTTTGAAGGATATGGAGCTTGTGGATTTCAAGGAACCCTTCATAAGGCTTTTGACCCAGGGCATGGTCTGCAAGGAGACCGTCCGGTGTCCTGAGCATGGATTCCTCTACCCGGAAGAAGTCGATTACCGGCAGGACCAGCCCTGTTGCCGTATATGCGGCAAGGCGGCCGCGGTGGGCCGCGTGGAGAAAATGTCAAAGTCCAAAAAGAATGTGGTTGATCCGAATGTGCTGCTGGATGAATATGGAGCGGACACGGTTCGGCTCTTCTGTCTTTTTGCCGCTCCACCCGATCGAAGCCTGGAGTGGAGCGAACAGGGCGTTGAAGGAGGCTTTCGGTTTTTGAACCGGATCTGGCGATTGATCAAAGACTGGGAAACCGTCATCGGCGATGCCCAATCATTTGACGGGGACCTGGACGAACTGGATCTGGCCGGAAAAAGACTTTTTTCCAAAACCCATCAGACCATCCGGAAGGTTACCACGGATATTGAAGAGCGGTTTCATTTCAATACCGCCATCAGTGCTGTTATGGAGCTTGTAAACGCCATGTATACGGCGAATCTGGATATGCAGCATCCTTATGCGGCAAATGTCATGCGCTTTGCCGTGGAATCGGTGATCCTCCTTCTGGCACCGGTGGTACCCCACATCACTGAAGAACTCTGGTCGGCTCTGGGCAATGAGCCCGGCAAACTCTCATCGGCTCAATGGCCGTCCTACCGTAACGATGCAATGGTGAGCGATACCCGGCTGATGGTAGTGCAGGTAAACGGCAAGCTTAGAGGACGATTTCAGATTGACGCTGATGCCGACGAGGAAACCATCAGGAAAACGGCTCTGGCTGACGAAAACGTCAGGCGCTTTATCCACGGAAAACCCATCAAAAAGGTGATTGTGGTTAAAGACAAGCTGGTTAACGTGGTGGTTTAAGGGTGGCTTCCATATCAAAAGCCTTTTGGGATTTTTCCGAATTGATTGGAGGGAGAAGGGAAATGGCAGGGAGGCGACAAAAAACACGAATCCGTCGGCTGCTTTGGACGATAGGGCTCATCCTGGCATCAACGGCTGCCTGTGGCTATCACTTTTCCGGCGGCGGAGAGCTTCCGGAGGGCATCCAGCGGCTAAATATCAGTGTTTTTGAAAACCGAAGCGGAGAAACGGGTATTGAAACCCTCGTGACTAACGATATTGTCAATCAGTTTATACGGTTTGATACGGTTGAACTCGTTGAAAAAGGACGGGCTGATGCCATTTTGACCGGCACCATCAGGTCCGCCCGGATCCGGACAATCTCCCATATAAGCCCGAGCCGGCCTGCGGAACGCCGGATTACCCTCTATCTGGAAATTGCACTGAAAACGCCCGAAGGACGGGTCATATGGTCGGCCCACGACATCTCAGCCAGTGATTCCTACGATATGTCAACCGAAAAACGCCGAACCGAACAATATAAAAAATCCGCTATCGCCAAGCTTTCAGAAAGGCTGGCGGAGCGGATTTATTACCGTTTAACCGATGAATTCTAGGCTGCTGTGGCGCGGTTTATGCTTTTGGCCAGACGGGATTTTTTCCGGGAAGCGGTCTTCGGATGAATAACGCCTTTTTTGGCCGCCTTATCGATCACAGACTTAGTGCGACTGAGTTCACTGGCAATGAGATTGGCGTCGCCGGCTTTTTCCGCCTGAGCCAGCTTTTTGATAACGGTTTTCATCCGGGTCTTTACCGCCCGGTTTTGCAACCGGCGTTCCTCGTTCTGTCGACTTCTTTTGATGGCGGACTTGTGATTTGCCACAGGAATCAC
>JAGYOT010000229.1 GCA_018399455.1 Desulfobacterales bacterium | reverse complement strand
GTTGCTGATGGCACCATCTATATCTATTTTAGAAATAAGGCTGATATTCTGAACCATTTTTTTAATCATCGAACCCGGATTGTCTTTCAGCGATTCCGGCGGGCGGTTGAGGAGGCCGTTCATCCTGAGGACAAACTTAAGAGTCTGATCCGGCGGCATTTGTATGAGTTTCAGCGAGACCGGGACATGGCCGTGGTCTTTCAGCGGGAAGCTTTGCAGGCCCGCTATATTGCCGACGAAGATATCAAGGAAATCAGCAAGATGTATCTTGATATCGTAGGCGAAATCATCGCCCAGGGCCAGAGGGAAGGCTGTATGCGTAGGGATATTCAACCCGGCCTGGTAAAACGCTTTATTCTTGGGGGGGTTAATGAAGTCATCAATACCTGGATGACCGGTGGCGGCAAATACGACCTGGTTTCCATGGCGGATCCACTGGTGGATCTTTTTTTAAAAGGTATCGAAAAACGGATATAACTATTTTATTTAATAGATTATTTCATCAATATTCATTTTACGAAAAAGGAGCAGGCGAATATGGCACAACAAATTGCAGACAGAAGGGATGTGGACTTTGTCCTTCACGAACAGTTCAAGGTCGCGGATTTCAGCAAAAACGAGATTTTTGCGGAGTTCAATAAGAAGACTGTAGACTTGATTGTTTCAGAAGCACGGAATCTGGCAGTCAAGGAGATTCTTCCAACCCGGAAAGAGGGTGATGAGCAGGGCTGTAAGTTTGAGGCAGGCAAAGTCACCGTTCCGGAGTCCTTTCACAGGGCATTTAAACTGTTTTGCGAAGGCGAATGGCTGGCTATGAATGAAAGCCCGGAATGGGGGGGGCAGGGAATGCCGCGTACGGTTGCTATAGCGGCGGCAGAATATTTCAACGGGGCCAATTATTCGTTCATGATGTATCCGGGACTGACCCACGGGGCGGGCAATCTGGTTGAGGCTTTTGGCACGGATAAGCAGAAAGCGCTTTTTTTGAAAAAGATGTACACCGGTGAATGGGGCGGGACAATGCTTCTCACCGAACCTAACGCCGGCTCCGACGTTGGTGCACTGGAAACCAAGGCTGTACCTAACGGCGATGGGACCTACTCCATTACCGGCCAGAAAATTTTTATCTCCAGCGGCGAGCATGATCTTTGTGAAAATATCGTCCATCCCGTCCTTGCCCGGATTGAAGGCGCACCCGCCGGCACAAAGGGGATCTCCCTGTTTCTGGTTCCCAAATACCGGGTCAATGATGACGGCAGCCTGGGCGAATTCAATGACGTCGTCTGTGCCGGAATCGAAGAGAAAATGGGTATTCACGGCAACGCCACCTGTGTGTTGAATCTGGGTGAGAAAGGCAATTGCATTGGCACGCTTTTGGGCGAGGAGAACAAAGGGATGAGCGCGATGTTCCTGATGATGAACGGTGCCCGCCTGCTTGTCGGTATGCAGGGATTTGCCTGCGCCACGGCATCTTACATTGAAGCGGTCAATTATGCCAAAGAAAGGATTCAGGGACGGCATCTTCTTAAGATGATGGAAAAGGAGGCGCCCGGCGTTCCCATCATTCAGCATCCGGATGTCCGCCGCATGTTGCTGACCATGAAAGCTTACGTGGAGGGCATGCGAAGTCTGCTGTATTACGTGTCTTATTGTGAAGATATGACCGATATCTCGGATTTGCAAGAGGACAAGGATAGGTATCAGGGCCTGGTGGATATGTTGATTCCGATCGCCAAGGGGTATGTGACGGACCGGGCTTTTGATATGTGCAGCTTCGGCATGCAGATTTTCGGTGGCTATGGCTACACCAAGGACTATCCCCAGGAACAGCTGTTGCGGGACTGCAAAATCACCCAGATCTATGAGGGCACAAACGGCATCCAGGCCATGGATCTTCTCGGCCGAAAGTTGGGCATGAAAAAAGGCAAACTGGTCATGGACTTGATGGGCGAGATGACAAAGACCATCAGCCAGGCAAAGGGTATCGAAGGCCTGGAAGACCAGGCGGCCAAGTTCGAAGAGGCAATGAATAAACTGGGCGAAGTCGCCATGCATCTGGGTAAAACGGCCATGTCTGAGAAAATTATGCAGGCTTTTGCCTATGCCTATCCATTGATGGAAGTCACCGGGGATGTGGTGCTTGCCTGGATGATGCTCTGGCGTGCGGCCATTGCCAAGGAGGCGCTGGCAAAAGCAAAGAAAAAGGATGTCCCCTTTTACGAAGGTCAGATTAAGAGTTCTGAATTTTTTGTTTATACGGTCCTTCCTGCGACGCTGGGCAAAATGAATGCCATACTAAGCACAAATGGAGCTGCGGTTGAAATCGATGAGGCCTCCTTTATCGGATAATCCAGCGTGGACCGCAGAGACCTGCATTTTTATCGATAGGGCACTTCCCGGAGGCGCTCTTTCCATGAACTGCATGAAACAGGGTTTTCCTCCAACGATTGGGGAAAACCCATTCTTATAATTTTTTCTTGACTGCTGTGTGTTTTTAAATTATTAATAAAAGCTTATGCCTAGTATGTTAAGATTATTGGATATTTTTGACCCCGAGCTTAAAGCGGGTAGCGCCTTGATTGTTCCCTGAGGCTGAGAAAGGAGAATGAACAAACATCATGGAACCCTTATTGCGATCACCGGCAACATTTGACGTGTTCGGCATTCCCACCGTGATTTTTTCGGTATTAATTCCGGTCGTGGCGGTGGCAGCATTTGCCTATATCATTGCCAAGCGCTTGGCGCCCATTGTCAAGGCTAAACCTGATTACCGGTTTGACCATCCACTGGAGCGGGTAAAACTCCTGATAAAATTCTGGCTGGCCCAGTGGAAGCATCCCCGCTATATGATGGCCGGCGTATTGCATATTATTATCTTCTTCGGTTTTCTGATTCTGGCCGTTCGTTCCACGGAATTGGTGATCAAAGGCATTTCCGATAGTTTTGTCTTTCCCGGGATGAACACATTTCTGGGCGATATCTATTATACGCTGAAGGACTATGCAGCTACTGCAGTATTTTTCGCGGTGGTCATTGCAGCGGTGCGGCGCGGTATTTTCAGGCCGGAGCGGTATCAATACACTAAGGCCTATCCTCATGATCATACCTGGGAGGCCCTTCTGGTTCTGTTTTTTATCGCTACGCTGATGGTAGCGGAGAGCTTGTTTGAGGCCTGTCATGTTGCCGCTCAGATTCAGGCGGGCTTGCAGCCTGATTTCCTGGCGCCTGCAACATTGGGCTGGTTTTTTAAAAACCTGCTGGTGGATGAATCCCATGCCATGCTCCAGAACCTGCACGTGATAAGCTATTTCGTGCATGATATCGTTTTCTTTTTATTCCTGTGTTTCCTGCCCATGGGCAAGCATTTCCATGTGATCACTTCAATTTTTAACGTCTTTTTTATGCGTCTGGAAAAGGGTAACATCCGTCCGGTCCGATATGGTGTCAGTGATGATGAACTCGACAGCCTTGAATCCTTCGGAGTCAAAAAGTACGAGGATTTTACATGGAAGGATATATTGGACTTTTATACCTGCGCCGACTGTGGCCGGTGCTCCGATAACTGTCCGGCCAATGCGGTGGGTCGGCCGCTTTCCCCGCGGTTTATATCGCTTAAGGGAAGAGACTATGCCTTTGAGCATTACCCGCTTCTGGGTGAATTCTCCGGTGGCGCTCCATTGATCGGCGGCATCTTCAGCGAGGATGAGATCTGGTCCTGCACCACCTGCGGCGCCTGTGAAGAGGAATGCCCGATTTGTATTGAGTATATCAATAAAATTGTGGACTTGCGCCGTGGCATGGTGGATGAAGGCAACGTCCCTCAGTCCCTGCAAAAACCCCTGCAGTCCCTTGAAAAGCGGGGCAATCCATATGGTAAAATGGAGAAAAAGCGGGCGGACTGGGCAAAAGAGATGGATGACTGCGAGGTAAAGATTCTGGAGAAGGGAGAAACCGCGGAAACCCTTTATTTTGTGGACTCCTGCACTTCCTATGATGATCGCATGCAGTCGGTGGCCCAGGCAAATGCAAGAATTCTTTGTGCTGCGGGGGTTGACTTTGGCATTCTGGGCAAAGCGGAAAAAGATTCCGGAAATGAGATCAGGCGATTCGGGGAGGAGATGCTTTTTCAGGATATCAAAGCTCACAACACCGAAGCGATCCAAAATACCGGTGTCAAGCGAATTGTTACCGGCGACCCGCATGCCTATAATGCCCTGGTCAAGGAATACTCGAATCTGCCGTCGGTTGAGCACATCAGCCAGGTCATTGTAAACGCTGTGAAATCTCGAAAAATCAAGCTTTCAGGCGTCACCGAAGAGGAAAAGGACAAGGTGTTCGTCTATCATGATCCTTGCTATCTAGGCCGCCATAACGGCCTTTATGAGGCTCCCCGGGAAGCAATTGACTGTATCCCGGGAATTCGGCGGGTGGACATGCTTAGAAGTCGGGACCGCTCATTCTGCTGCGGCGGTGGGGGACTGATGCTGTTTT
>JAGYOT010000228.1 GCA_018399455.1 Desulfobacterales bacterium | reverse complement strand
CCATATCCGTCTTGACCGCCACACATGTAAAGTCATCGGCAAACGCATCAGTCCCGGAAAATTCAATAATTTCAGCCTTGAGTGCCTGAATCAGCTCCTCGGGAGTTTTACGGGCATGCTGCTTTAAACCGGCGATCAGACGTTCCTCTCCGAACATCACACCCGCGGGGCTGCATGTTTCCGTCAGTCCGTCCGAGTAGAACAAAAACACATCGCCCTGATCAAACCTCGTAGTGAACTGACGGAACGCATTTTTTTCCGGAAACCCCAACGGCATATTATCCCCCTGTAAAAGGCTTACGCTGCCGTTCTGCACATGATAATGAAACGGCCGCACATGACCGCAATCCACATAGGTCAATCGGCCCGTCTTTGGATAGAACCGGGAGTAAAAAAGGGTAACAAAGGACTCCAGATCCGTCAGCGGCGCAATCATGTAACTATAGACGGCATCCAGGATCTCTTCCGGTTCAATGATGCTGCGCCCCGGCGTGGAGAGGCGGGTTTCGCTCACAACTCGGAGAAAATAACTTTTTAATGCAGCCCCAAGGAAAGCCGCACGGATGCCCTTGCCCATCACATCGGCTACCACCAGATCCATGCTGTCCAGATCCTGGCGGATAAAATCATAGAAATCCCCGTCAATTTCCTGGGAAGGAACCGTCATGTGGGCGATTTCCAGACCGGGGAAATCGGCCGGGGGCCGACCTAAAAGAAGGGACTGCTGAATACGGGAGGCCACATAAATTTCATCCTGCCGGGCCTTGCGCAGATTTTCCTCGGCCTGGCGCAGGCGAACGGTCTGTTCAAAAGAGCATGCCGCGTGGTCAACCAGACTGCTGATCTGCTGGGCATGAAACGGCTTTACAATGTAGTCAAAGGCTCCGTGCTTCATGGCATATACCGCATCCGAGACCTCATCGCTGGCGGTCAGCATGATCGGAGCCAGATCCGGATATTCCCGATTAATGTAGCTTAAACACTCCAGGCCGGTCATACCGGGCATCTGAATATCCAGAACCACCGCGCAGACTTCGTTTGAAAGCGCCTCCACAACAGCCGTTCCGCTGGTTACGGCAATGGTCTCAAAACCGGCTTTCCCAAGCGTTCGCTCCAGAATTTTAAGGGTAGTCAGATCATCATCCGCGATGATCACTGTTCTTGTCCGGCCCTTGTCCTGCTTTTCACTGCCGGCATCGTTTGAGAATTCCATGGAACCATCACCTCAAAGGGTTGGGCGTCTATTCCGTCTTGGGCTCAGTTTCCACAAGCCGTGCTTTTTTTACTGTGTCCGGGCCGAAGCGTTCGGCAATCGTATCCACCACATTGTCGACACGGTCCCATTTCGTGCCCGAATCTTTTTCCGTGTCAAACAGCGAGAGCTGAACAGGACCGGAGGCCGCGCTTAGCTCCGATACCCCCAGCCCGATCAGCCGGACGGGTTTATTTGTCTTGTATTGCATTAAAAGCTCGCATGCGGCTTTAAAAAGAGCTTCAGAAGTGCGGGCGGGCAAGGCAAGCCTGCGCTGGCGGGTGATCTGCGTAAAATCCGCATGTTTCAACTTAAGGGTTACCGTCTTTGCCCATAATCCTTTACGGCGCAGCTGACGTCCAACATCCTCGGCATGACAGAGCAAATACGACTCAAGACGCTCCCTGTCACGGGTATCGGCAGAGAGAGTCGCTTCACTGCTGATCGATTTTACCACGCGGGTCGGTTTTACCTTTGAATGGTCAATGCCGTCGGCCAGCTCCGCAAGACGGTTCCCGTATTTTCCCAGCCGTCTTGAAAGCTGTTCCGCTGAATAATTGCGCACATCCCCAAGCGTTGCAATCCCCAGCCGTTCCAGCTGGCTTCGGGTTTGCCGCCCCACACCCGGCACTTTTTCCACCGGAAGCCGGGCGATGAACTCCGGAACCGCGGCCGGGGCGATGCAGGTCAGGCCGTCGGGTTTGTCCATGTCCGATGCAATTTTGGCAAGAAACTTCAGAGGCGCAATCCCCACAGTGCATGTCAGTCCCAGCGTCTTTCGTATCCTTTCCTTGATCCGGGCTCCAATCGCCTCCGGCCGTCCGTAAAGGGCCTCACAACCGGAAATATCCACATACGCCTCATCAATTGAAACCGGCTCCACCAGGGGCGAGAATCCTGAGAGAATGGTCATAAACCGCCCGGACAAATCTTTATATCGCCAGGGACGGGGCTTTAAAAAAATCCCGTGCGGACATTTCCGCCTGGCCTGATACATGGGCATGGCCGAATGCACCCCGCAGCGACGGGCCTCGTAGCTTGCGGCCGATACCACCCCCCGCCCGGAAACGCCCCCCACAATGACGCATTTCCCCGCCAGTTCAGGATTATCCAGAACCTCCACCGAAGCAAAAAAAGCATCCATATCCACATGAAGAATCATTTCTGTTCAATCGACAAAAACCGGCATATGGGTAAACCGGTTAACGTCAAAAAGCCCCTTATCCGTTATCTTTAATTCCGGTATCACCGGAAGCGCCATGAATGAGAGCGTCATAAACGGATCCTCTAAACGGCAGCCCAGCCCGCGGGCGGCATCCAGCAGATCATCCATCTCCCGGCAAACCGCCGCGAGCGGCCGGGGTGTCATGAGCCCTGCGATCGGGAGCGCCAGTGCGGCCTTGACCGATTGCTCGCAAACAACGCATAGCCCGCCCTCCATGGCCGCCACATGAGCGACCGCCGCCCGCATATCCCCGTCATTGGTGCCCACCACAACGATGTTGTGGGAATCATGCGCCACGCTCGAAGCAATCGCTCCCCGCCTCAATCCAATCCCCCGGATAAAGCCTTTGCCTATATTGCCGGTTTGCTGATGCCTTTCAACAACCGCGATTTTCAATAAATCAGCCGACGGCTCCGCATAAGCCAGGTTCTCCCTTATTTTAACCGGCATGATCTCCTGTCCTGTTATGATCTGGCCGGGAATAATCACAATCACCCTGGCATTGCTACCGTCCGCCGGTATCCGGAAATCAAGGCGGTCCACATCCACATGCATGGCGGAGGGGCCGATCTGCGCCTCGGGGATTTCCACCTCCGGACACATCTTTCCGTTTTCAGCCACCTTGCAGCCTCCTGAATAAACCGCTTCGGCCACAATCTCATCCAGACTGCTCGTTACCACCATGTCCGCCCGCATCCCCGGTGATACGGCGCCGATACGGGGCAGCCGAAAATAGCGGGCCGGGTTAAGACTGGCAATCTGTAGCGCCGTAACCGGATCAAGGCCTGATGCAACGGCCCGGCGAAGCATTTCATCAATGTGTCCCGCATGCAGGATATCCTGCGGATGCCGATCATCGGTACACCACATCACCATGTGCGCGGTTTTGGGCGTAACCAGCGGCAGTAATTCATCCAGGTTCCTGGCCCCGGAGCCCTCCCGGATCATTACATGCATGCCCCGGGCCAGTTTCTCCCGGGCCTCGGAAAGGGCCACGCACTCGTGGTCGCTTCTTATTCCGGCTGAAATATAGGCGTTTAATGCCTTTCCCGAAAGCCCTGGCGCATGGCCGTCCACAGGCTTGGCCGCATTTTCGGCAAGGGCGATTTTATCAAGCACGCCCGCATCACAATGAATCACACCGGGAAAATTCATCATCTCCGCCAGTGCAGGGACGGAATCGTTTCGGATAAACGGCGAGAGGGCCGCTGCATCAAGGCTTGCCCCCGAGGTCTCCATAGCCGTCGCCGGCACACAGGAAGGAAGGTTAAAAAAAAGATTCATGGGCTGGCGGCGCCCTTCTTCGATCATGTAGGCGATGCCGGCAGAGCCCATGACATTGGCGATTTCATGAGGATCGGCTACTACGGTGGTAGTGCCTTTGGGTAAAACAGCCCGCACAAACTCTGAAACACTCATCATGGAGCTTTCTATATGCACATGAGCGTCAATAAAACCCGGGACTACAAAGCGGCCTGCAAGATCGATCCGCTCGCGGGCCGAATAATCACCGAAACCCGCAATATACCCTTGCGACACAGCAATATGACGGGTCTCGACCTCGCCTGAAAAAACATTAACAAGCCGGGCGTTTTCAAAAACCCGGTCCACTGGCTGATCCCCTCTTGCAGCAGTAATTAAAGCGGCTAGCTCCATGGCAGCAGTCCTTATCAAAAGAGAGTAAAGAATTATTATCTGCCTGTGTTAGTGCCCCTGGCGCACCGTTGTCCCGACCACCTGTCCAGGCGGTCAGCACTGCGCTCCTGCTGAATTCGCCTGTCCGATCCGGCGGCCCAGATCCCTCGCAGCGGCCATAACAGAAGCAGCATCCATGTCGATCACTTCACGATTGCGAACCTTCGGGCGGCCCTGGATAAATACATCCCGAACATCATCGCCCCGCGCGGCATACACCAGATGGGATTCCGGGTGATAAAGGGGGGTCAGATGGGGTTGCCGGGTATTGAGAACAATTAAATCTCCCGCCTTTCCGGCCGGCACGGTGGAAACTTCCAGA
>JAGYOT010000227.1 GCA_018399455.1 Desulfobacterales bacterium | reverse complement strand
CCATTGCGGTTTGTCCGTTCAGTATGCTTGGTTTTTTATATGTTTATGAACACGGGGAGTTCTCACCGGGATTTCGCCTGAGTTTTTTGATGCAGAGCCATTTTATCCTTGCAGGCATTCTGGCGGTTGCGGGTGCTTATGTTTTCATCTGAGCATCGGTTCGGTGCCGGTTCTTAGCCGGCGGATGTTCTCTCTGTGCCGGATGACAACGAGAATTGCAATAGAGGCGGCACATCCGGCAAGGATCCAGGATCGCTCCATAATCAAAACCGAAGGCGGCAGAACCGCGCAAGCGGCCAGGGAACCAACGGAAACCCGGTTGGCGAGACCTGCCGAAAAGATGAATACCGCCAGGGCAATCAGCAGAGACAGAGGCGAGATCACGATAAAAGCGCCGGCAGCAGTAGCCACGCCTTTGCCACCGGTTTTAAATTTGAGGTATATCGGAAACATATGGCCGCAACAGGCGCTAATAGCGGCTATTCCAACCGCTATGGAATGGGCGGTCCCGGACGGGCAACCGATCCCCCAACCGGTCAAACAGACGGGAACGGCGCCTTTTAGGGCGTCAAGAAAAAGGGTGGCCAGAGCCAATCGCCAGCCGCCGGCTCTGCGGGCGTTTGTGGCGCCAATGTTGCCGCTGCCGGTCTGCCTGAGATCGACGGATTTGAATCGCCTTAGCAGGATCAGTCCGAAAGGCACGGCACCCAGCAGGTAGGCAAAGATGGCCATTCCGGCCAGAGCAGTTATGTTTGTCACATCCATATCCGTTCCGTAGATATTCTCGTTCTGATGGCAAAGCAAAAAGCAACAGGTATAAAAAATCGGAGGTGTTATGGATCCCATTGAAATCCCGATTAACGGTGAGCTTGACCTGCACACCTTTCAGCCATCCGAGATTGAGCCCCTGCTGAATGATTATATCATGGCGTGCCTGGAAAAAGAAATTTTTTCCCTGCGCATAATCCATGGCAAGGGCCGGGGAATATTAAAGAAGCGGGTGCAGGCCATACTGGCAAAGGATCCCCGTGTGGCCAGATTTGCCGACGCCGGGGCGTTGCGCGGGGGGTGGGGCGCCACCGTGGTTGAGTTAAAGTCCGGCTGAATATAAATTTGAGGCTGTGGTCCAAAGGCTCTCAGCCTGTGGGCCACACAGCCCCTTGTTTGATACTCTGCCCGTCCCCTTTTTAATGGCCGGCAGCGAGAATTCCGCTGGCTGCGAGGCTGAGTACGAGTACTTCGAGGAGTGCAAGGATCGAATAAATATAATCCTTCTTCTTAAGCAGCGTAGGGATAACGGACAGGTAGCAGAAAATGGTCAGAGCAGCCAGAAAGGCGATGCCGATAAAATTTAGAAAGTCCCCGTAGCCCAGCAAGGCCACCCAGCCCCAGCCGGCTTGGATACCGGCTTCATGCAGATACTGATCCGCACTCATCTGCCAGTAGCGGGGAAGCTCGTCCAGGGCAATACGAAGATCCAGAATGCCCAGGATGTAAATTAAAAAGGTGATGAGCAGGGTAAGCAGGCCGAGGTACATGCCCTTTTCAAGGATACCGGCATAAAGGGTCTGCTCTTCACTGGGCTTTACCATATCAACTTCAACTTGTGCCATTTGGTGCCTCCTATAAAGTATTCTTGATGCCTATCCTATCCCGAGACCTTTGAGAAGGGCCTTGAGCCCGGCGAAGCCCAGAATAATGATCACCGCCCAGCGAATCAGGGCCGGCTTGGCGATTTTGAGCAGCCGGACGCCGACAAAGGAACCCAGCATGATGCCCACGACCGAGGGTACGACCATCAAGGGAATGACACAGCCCTTATTCAGATAAACCCAGGCAGCCGATGTGTCAGTAATTGAAAGCAGGAATTTGCTGGTGGCCACACTGATCTTTAAGGGGGCGCCCATGACCAGGTTTAAGACCGGCACATTGGCCCATCCGGCGCCCAGGCCGAACATACCGGCCATGACGCCGATGCCGATAAAAAGCAGGAGACCGAGCGGGGTTCGGTGAATCTTCCAGTCTATCTCCTTGCCCATGCTGTCTTCATAGTAAACCCCGTAGATTCGCAGGACCGAGGAGAGTCTGTCAGACTCCGGGACATCCGGGAAAGTGGACTTTTTGGCGGTGAGCATCAGAACACAGATAAACAGAATCACCACGCCGAGAAAGATCTGAACGATATTGGTGGGCAGCGCCAGGCCGATCATGGCTCCGATGATCGCGCAGGTCGAGGCAATCAAGGCAACCGGAACGGCCAGCCGAAGACTTGCCAGGCTCGATTTCAAGAGCCCCGGTCCCGCCGCCAGAGCGCCGGTTAGTGCAACCAGCAGGCCCGCCCCTCTGACAAAGTCCAGGTGAAAAGGGAAAAACCCGCTGATAATGGGTACATACAGGACACCGCCCCCGACCCCTCCAAGGACGGCAAAAATACCCATTAAAAATGTGACCACAAACAGGACGACCGGCCAGAACCACCAGGGGTGTTCCGCCGTGGGTGCAGCCGCGGCCGGATCACTGGCAAACGAAGGGTCGGTTAACAGCAATAGCAGCAAAAACGTGCAGAAAAGAACACATAATATTCCGCCCCATTTTTTCATCGGCACCTCCTCAGGTTTATCTAATTTATGTTATGGCCGTTTTCACGCCGGCCATTATCGACTATCGGGTATAGACCCCGGGCTTGCGGCGGCCCGGATCGGTTTTCTATTTCTGTCGCCCATGCAGAAGCGTACCAAACTTTTCGGTACTTTGATTCAAACTAATTTGGATACATGAGATACATAGTCATGTCAAACACAAATCCGGGGGGATGATCCGGAAGAACGGCAAATGTCTCTTGTGCGCATCAAATCCCGGTGATATGGGGTATCCGTTATGGCGCGAATGAATCCCAAAGTTTTTTCGACTCTTTTTTTTTCAATTTTTGCCACGCTTGTCGGTGTCGGGATTGTGGTGCCGCTGCTGCCGGTTTATGCGCATGACCTCGGTGCCAGCGGACTCTATATTGCGCTTATTTTCGGCGGGTTTTCGCTTACCCGGACGTTTTTTCTGCCCTGGTTCGGCCGATGGTCGGATCGGAGAGGCCGAAAACCCTTTGTTTGCGCCGGACTGCTGAGCTACCTGGGGGTGGCGATGGCCTTTGTAATGGCCCGCAATCTTGAGACCCTGATCGCCATCCGTATTATTCAGGGTGTGGCCTCGGCCATGATTATGCCGGTCGCACAGGCCTATGTGGGCGATATCACCCCGGGCGGCAAAGAGGGGATGGCCATGGGCATGTTTAACATGTCCGTCTTTTTGGGTCTGAGCATCGGTCCCTTGTTCGGGGGGCTGATAAAAGATTGTTTCAGCCTTCAGGTGGCCTTCGGGTTTATGGGGGGCCTGGCGGCGGCGGCATTTTGCCTGGCCTTCTTTTTTCTGCCGCCGACTTCAGGGGAATCTATTGTGGTCAGCGAATATCGGCCCGTTCCCTGGCGGGGGCTGATCCTTGACCGGATGATCGCCGGCCTGTTTGTTTTTCGCCTGGTCTATGCCCTCTGCATTGGGATAATCTGGGCGTTTCTGCCTGTTTTCGGGCATATCCGGTTTTCGTTGTCCGGCTCCGAGATCGGGGTGCTCGTGATGCTCGGTGTTTTTGTCAGCGGGATTCTCCATGTTCCCATGGGCTGGATTTCAGATAGGATGGACAAACGCCTGCTCGTGATGGGCGGCGGCCTTATTGCGGCCGCAGCAACCCTGAGGCTGGGCTTGGCCCGGGGCTATTGGGATCTTTTTGCCGCCAATGTAATGTTCGGGATCGGCGGCGGCATTTCCATGCCCTCGCTTATGGGCCTGGCCGTGATTGCCGGAAACCGGAGCCAGGCTATGGGCTCGGTTATGGCCCTGATTACGGTGGCCCACAGCCTGGGCATGCTGCTGGGCTCGCTATGCGGCGGCATTATAATGGATATCGCGCAGCTCCGGCATGCTTTTCCGGTTGGAGCCGTGATTATGCTGGCAGGAGTTCTTTTTTTTCTGTTTGGCACTTGCAAAGAATCGGCAGGGAAATGATGAGCGTTTCGTCACTTGCCCGGTATGCGGTTATTACAGGCGATTTTATCGGATTTTCGCCTTTATCCGTCGGGACCCGGGAGAACCTGTATGATTTGATGATCAAAGGCGGATGCCGGCTGAATCAGCTTTTCGGCCACTGTATGCCCGAATCTTTGGATGTATTCCGGGGGGATGCCTGGCAGATGCTTTTTTCCGATCCGGCCGTGGCTTTGCGGGCGGGACTGTTTTACCGGGCATTTATACGGGCTCACGCGCCTTTGCGGCATATTGACGTGCGCATGGCCATCGGGGTGGGCACAGTGGATTATGTGCCGCGGGGGCGAGTATCGGCAGGGGACGGCGAGGCCTTCCGCCGTTCGGGCAAACTCCTTGAAACCATGGTCGGCCCGCGTTCGGGAACTCTGCGCTTTGCCATGGATGAGTCGCCGGCATCCGCCGGGATTG